>NZ_WLUG01000083.1:0-15128 GCF_009706505.1 Providencia sp. wls1922
ATTAGGCACCTTAAATAACGGATTAAAACTTATTTCTTAGACGCTTGGATATATAACAGTTCCAATGCAATCGTTGCTGCGGCTAATGCCGTAATTTCTGATTGGTCATAGGCTGGTGCGACTTCCACCACATCCATCCCAACAATATTCAGTGACTTAATGCCACGCAGTAGTTTTAACGCTTTATCAGATGTTAACCCACCAATCACTGGCGTACCGGTTCCTGGTGCAAAGGCAGGATCCAGACAGTCAATATCAAACGTCAGATAAACGGGCATATCACCCACGATCTGTTTGATTTGAGCAACCATGTCATCAACACCACGGTCATTCGCTTGAGCGGCATCCAATACCGTGAAACCGTTGTCAGTATCATGTTCAGTACGAATACCAATCTGCACAGAATGATTTGGATCGATCAGACCTTCTTTTGGCGCATGATAGAACATGGTGCCGTGGTCATACAGACTGCCATTACCGTATGTGTCAGTGTGCGCATCAAAATGCACTAACGCCATTTTACCGAAATGCTTCGCGTGGGCGCGCAGTAATGGCAATGTCACAAAGTGATCGCCACCAAACGTTAAGCAACGTTTACCGGATTCCAACAGCTTTTCAGTGTGAGCTTGCAGTTTATCGCACATATCTTGCGCGTCACCAAATGCAAACACCACATCACCGCAGTCAACCACGTTGAGTTTGTTTTTTAATTTAAAATCCCACGGCCAACGGTGGCTTTCCCACGCAAGGTTCGTGGAAACCTGACGAATAGCAGCAGGTCCATGACGGCTACCCGCACGTCCTGAGGTTGCCATATCAAATGGAACACCCGTGATCACCCAATCAGCATCGGAGCTGTATGGTTGGAAATTTAACGGAAAACGTAAAAAACCAAATGCGTTTGAAACCAGTGAATTATCAACCTGATTTCCTAATGTGCTATTAATCATCACTGTTCCTTAATCATTCATCTTCTAAGTAAGTGTAACCGTACAACCCACTTTCAAACTCGTTCACAAAATCTTTTTGCAGCTCGTCACTCAGCCCAGTGCCTTTCACTTGCTCAATAAAGCTTTCTAACAGCACTTCAGGAACCAGCTTCACGTATTGCAGCATATCGGCAACTGAATCGCCCTCTTCACTTTGCAAGTAACGAATGCTGCCTTGGCTATCAACCCACACATCAATGGCGGCAGTATCGCCGAATAAGTTGTGCATGTTGCCTAAAATTTCTTGGTATGCCCCAATCATAAAGAAGCCAATCATCGGTGGATTTTCTGGATCATACGCTGGCATTGGCATGGTGGTTTCCACTCCATCACCGTCAACATAATGATCAATAATACCATCTGAGTCACAAGTGATATCTAATAATACCGCGCGTCTGTCTAACGGTTTATCTAAACCTTCAATTGGCAAGACTGGGAACACTTGGTCAATACCCCAAGCATCAGGGAGCGATTGGAACAGCGAGAAATTCACATAGAATTTATCCGCCATACGCTCTTGCAGCTCATCAATAATTGGGCGATGGGCGCGGTTGCTAGGGTCTAAATCTTGCTGAATACGGCGACAGATATTTAAGTATAGCTCTTCTGCCCATGCGCGTTGTGTTAAGTCCAACACGCCATGCGCATACTGGGTATGTGCTTCTTGCAAGTCAAACTGGCTATCGTGCAACCATTCACGCAGAGAACGGCTATTGCCTTGATGCTGCATGGATTCCCACGTTTCCCATAACGAAACCAGTGAACGTGGTGCGTCTTCGCTCGGAGGTGTGGTTTTGGTGAATTCGTTACGCTCAACCCCAATCACGTTAGAGACTAGCACGGTATGGTGAGCGGTCAATGCACGCCCAGACTCCGTGATCACTGTTGGGTGTGGCAAGTTAAATTCTTCACACGCATCGCCAATCGCCCAAATCACGTTGTTCGCGTATTCGTTCAAGCCATAGTTAACCGAACAATCTGACTGAGAACGCGTACCTTCATAGTCAACGCCTAAACCACCGCCCACGTCAAAGCACTGAATGTTGACACCTAATTGATGCAACTCGACGTAGAAACGGGCTGACTCACGAACACCTGTCGCGATATCACGAATATTCGCCATTTGAGAGCCTAAATGGAAGTGCAATAATTGCAGGCTATCCAAACGGTTCGCATTACGTAAAATTTCGACTAATTGCAGAACTTGTGTTGCTGCCAATCCAAATTTAGATTTTTCACCACCACTCGCCTGCCATTTACCTGAACCTTGGGATGCTAAACGAGCACGAACACCTAAGCGAGGCGTCACTTCCAGCTTCTGGGCTTCTTCAAGTACCATCTCGATTTCAGACATTTTTTCGATAACCAGGTACACTTTGTGACCCAATTTTTCGCCAATTAGTGCCAGACGAATATATTCGCGATCTTTATAACCGTTACACACAATCACAGTGCGAGTGCGACCTGCGTTGGCTAATACAGCCATTAACTCCGCTTTTGAACCCGCTTCTAACCCTAAAGGCTCGCCAGAATTCACTAGAGATTCAATCACACGGCGTTGTTGGTTAACTTTAATTGGGTAAACTAAAAAATAGTCTCCCTTATAACCATAAGATTCGCGCGCACGTTGAAACGCTGCGTTAATTGAACGCAAACGGTGTTGCAAAATTTGAGGGAAACAGAACAGTGCAGGTAAACGTAAATGTTCCTGTTCTTCTTTAACTTGGTAGACTAAATCAGCTAAATCAACAAAGGTGTCAGGGTTTTCAGGATTCGGGCAAACACAGACATTTCCGCGCTCATTCACCTGATAGTAACCACCGCCCCAATACGCAATATTGTAAGTTTGGCGCATCTTGCGAGCGATATTATCATTCATAATAAACTCCTAGTATGGAGGGGTGAGTGATGCGTTCTCCTTCCAGACAAGCAGCGACCAAGCGCATGATGCAACTGGGCAGTAATGTCAGGGAAACAGCGATACTCAGATTGTAATTAAAAGTGCTTAGAACTTCTAAACGGTGACAATATATATCCACAGACTTAGCAGATTACTCTTTGAGATTACTGACTAAGCATTAAGGATCTATGATAGGTATGACGGTAACTTCGCGATGAAGTCAACATAGACAGGAAAGTAAAAGCCAATGTCACACGGCGATCCGCGTAAGACGGTTGGATACTGTTATTCAGCAGATTATGGATCATCGCCCATTAACCCCCAATATAACTGTTTTCCCCTTAAAAATTTTAATTAATATTAAAATTCAACCGGTTATAAACATTCCTGATAGAAAGCAGACTCATGGCTGACCTGCTGGTATATAGCGGGAAATTACAACCATCCGCTACGGTCGCAGTTTATACCTCGAATAGCCCCAAAATGCAAAAGCAAATTATCTAAAATTTCACATTTACGATAAAACTAACTGAATTAACCATTTATGCGCTTATCATTTTAGGCTTAAAAACAGGTAGAAATTATTCCTTGAAAAGTCTAGAATAGCCGTCTAGATGTTAAAACATCCAACTATAATGTTCTTTGAATTCTTAAGGTATTAATCTCATGTCTACACACCTCTTTACTTCTGAGTCCGTATCAGAAGGGCATCCTGATAAAATTGCAGACCAAATTTCTGATGCGGTCCTTGATGCTATTCTTGAACAAGACCCAAAAGCGCGCGTAGCTTGCGAAACCTATGTCAAAACCGGCATGGTCATGGTTGGTGGTGAAATCACTACCAGTGCATGGGTCGATATTGAAGAAATTACGCGTAAAACCGTTCGTGAAATCGGTTATACCAGTTCAGACATGGGCTTTGATGCCAACTCTTGCGCAGTATTAAGCGCAATTGGTAAACAATCACCAGACATCAACCAAGGTGTTGACCGTGCAGATCCTTTAGAACAAGGTGCTGGCGACCAAGGTCTCATGTTTGGTTATGCAACTAACGAAACTGACGTATTAATGCCAGCACCGGTGACTTATGCACACCGTTTAGTGCAGCGCCAAGCTGAAGTCCGCAAAAATGGCACACTGCCATGGTTACGCCCTGATGCGAAAAGCCAAGTTACCTTCCAATACGATGACAACAAAATTGTCGGTATTGACGCGGTAGTTCTGTCCACACAGCACTCAGAAGATATTGACCAAAAAGCTTTACACGAAGCGGTAATGGAAGAGATCATCAAACCAGTTCTGCCTGCTGAATGGTTATCTCCAGCCACTAAATACTTCATCAACCCAACAGGTCGTTTCGTTATCGGCGGACCAATGGGTGACTGCGGTTTAACGGGTCGTAAAATTATCGTTGATACATACGGCGGTATGGCTCGTCATGGTGGTGGTGCATTCTCTGGTAAGGATCCATCAAAAGTTGACCGTTCTGCTGCCTATGCTGCGCGTTATGTTGCAAAAAACATCGTTGCTGCTGGTCTAGCTGACCGTTGTGAAATCCAAGTTTCTTATGCTATCGGTGTCGCAGAGCCTACCTCCATCATGGTAGAAACTTTCGGTACTGGTAAAGTTGACGAAGCATTGCTAGTGAAATTAGTCCGCGAATTCTTTGATTTACGTCCTTACGGCCTGATTCAAATGCTGGATTTATTACACCCAATGTACCAACAAACAGCTTCTTACGGTCACTTTGGTCGCCCACAATTCCCGTGGGAAAAAACCGACAAAGCGGCACAACTGCGCGAAGCTGCTGGTCTATAATTTTCGCTAACGGTCACTGACGCTAAGCGTAAAAATCAGCTTAAAAAACCCATCTTAATGATGGGTTTTTTTGTATCTAAAATTGCTCACTGATGTGATGAGTTAAATAACTTTTCTATTCGCCTCATATTTTGGGTCGAATAATCCCATTAATTGACTCATTCATCTTGATTGCTTTTCGGTGCATTGAAACTTACTTTTCAGTACGTTGAAATAACTGGAAAATGGCCATTCCTGCTATCATTGCCAACGCAAACAAAATACCTTGAGTCAGCCCCATACCGGTTAATAAAATGGCAGGTCCCGGGCAAATTCCCCCAAGTCCCCAACCTAAACCGAACAACACGCTGCCTATCACTAATTTTTTATCAATAACTTTACTGGTTGGGATCTGCAATGGGCAATTCAGTACACTCGTTTTGCGCTTTTTCACTAACTGGAATGCGATACCGCTTATCACCATTGCCACTGCCATGGTAACCAACAAAGAGGGATCCCAATTCCCCGTGATATCCAGAAATGCCAAAATTTTTGCGGGATTACCCATACCAGCTAGTAGTAAGCCCAGTCCAAATAAAATACCGGAAACTAACGCGATAATAATTGGCATTACTTTATCCCCTTAACCCAAAGTGGTTAATCACAGCGACCGTGATAAATGCCACCAGCATAAAAACAACGACCGCCACCATGGAACGACGGGAAAATCTCGCCATGCCACAAATGCCATGCCCACTGGTACAACCGCTACCTAATCGTGTCCCAAAGCCCACTAACAACCCCGCAGCTATCAGTAATGGCGTGCTCGTTGCGATAGTGACTTCTGGCGTATACACAAAGGTAATAAACAGCAATGGCGCAACTAAGATCCCGACAATAAACGCCAGTTTCCATGCTGTGTCCCCTTTAGTGGGTTTAAGGACTCCCGCTAAAATCCCGCTGATCCCTGCAATTCGCCCATTAAAAATCAATAATATTGCCACCGCTAAACCAATCAACACACCGCCAATCGCCGCAGAGCCTGGCGTAAAATGCGCCCAATCAATCGTCATTTTAATTCCCCTTCACAGGACAATAGAGTTGATACAACGTATTGAGTAAGGTGAATAATTTCTCATCCGCAATAGAGTAATAGATTCGCTTACCTTCTCGACGCGTCGCGACTAATCCTTCATTTCTTAATACGGTTAACTGCTGGGATAACGTCGGCTGCACAATCCCTAACGAGGCTTCTAAATCACTCACACAAGCCTCGCCTTGTGTTAACTGGCACAGCAATAATAATCGGTCTGGATTCCCGAGTGTTTTTAATAATGACGCAGTTTGCGTTGCTGCTTGAGTCATTGCTAAAAGCAGCTGTTCTGAGTTTGATTGTTCACTCTTTGACATCATTGGATCTCTTGTTACTATGTATAATATTATACTATTTAATAATATATGTTTTGATATATTGAATGTCAATTATCACTTGTTGTTACTATATGACTTCACGTATTCTTGAGGACATGAAAACAATCCGAGTACCCATTCTGCTTCAACAGCGAGTGATGAAAACCCTACGTGAAAAGCTCGCGTTAGCTGAAGAAAAACTGGAACAGAAATTTCCAGAGCCCGCTATCAACTATAAACAGCGTGGAACCACCGCGGGCAGCGCCTATTTAAAAGATTGGGAAATTCGCGTTAATCCTACGTTGTTAATTGAAAATCCAGACAATTTTGTGGACGAAGTGATCCCCCATGAGCTCGCCCACTTGCTGGTTTACCGTGTATTTGGACGTAAAGGGGTCGCCCCTCATGGCAATGAGTGGAAATGGATGATGCAGACTGTTTTAGGGGTAACGGCGAAACGGACTCACAACTTTGCGGTGACCAGCGTCAAAAGCCAAACTTTTCGTTATCTTTGTGGTTGCGACACAATTCATGAACTTACCATTAGAAGACATAACAAAGTTGAGCGCGGGGAAAATCAGTATTTATGTCGAAAATGCGGGGAAATTCTCAAGCGAGAAATTGAGCCAGCGGCAGAGTGTTAATTCCCTGCCGCATCAAGAGGTAGAACCGAACTTAAGCGAACTCCGTCATCACTAATTTCGCGATTTCAAAGTAAATAATCAAGCCAGTACCATCAATAAATGTCGCGATAAATGGCGCAGAAACCACCGCTGGGTCAACCTTCAGCTTCTTCAGAACCATTGGAATAATCGAAGAAACAATCGCGCTCCACACGGTAATAGCCACAATCGTTAAGCTCACCACGATAGTCACTTCATGACCCACACCTAAGATCCAAGCACGAATTAACGCCGCGCCACCAATGGTGACAGCCACTAAGAACGAGGTTGACACTTCTTTTTTCAATACCGCACCGAGGTTACGTAAACTCACCTCCCCCAACGCCATCGCTCTCACGAGGGTCGATGTGATCTGAGTTCCGCTGTTTCCGCCAGTACCAATCAATAATGGAATAAAGAACGCCAGTGAAATAGCGGCTTCAAGTTGCTCTTCGAACGCTTTTAGCACGGTTCCAGTATAGGCTTCCGCCACAAACAACATTAATAACCACACAACACGCTTACGCCATAAAGTGACTGGACTGGTGGTTAAATACGGCTCTTCGAGTGGCGTAGTAGCCCCCTGCAATTGTGCATCGAGGGTATTTTCGTCTTCAATAAGTTCTGCGATATCTTGAGGACGTAATACACCCATTAACTTGCCGAACTGAACAACAGGGATCATATCCAAACCACTATGATTAATTAAATCATAAACATCATGGCGTGATTGTTCAGGGGAAACAGAGAAATAATTGTGGCGCATAATATCCGACACTAATAAATCTTCTGCTGAGGCAAGTAATGATTTAACGGACAGAATTCCATTTAAATAGTTTTCACTATCTACGACAAATAAATACGTTGGAATTTGTTCGCCTTCGAGATGTTCAATAAGACTTTTCTTCACACATGCCACAGAGTCGGCAACCGATACTGGCAAATATGATTGGCTCATATAAGCGTGAACAGTTGAATCATCAATTTTAGTTGGCTGTGATTGATTAGACTTTTGACGAGCGTCTTTCATCGCGGACTGTGCAATAGCTACTGCACCCGCTTTGTTCTGGGTAGAAAATGACATTTTTTTAGTCCCTATTACTGTTGTTTACTCAAACAGTACTCACATAGGGGCGAAACCAGATGAGAGAATGCGATTGCTATCTCTTCGTCTCGGTTTTAGCACTATACAACGTATCCTGAATCAATCAGGAAGTTACATGGGGATATACCTTCGGTCGATATATCCTGTCCTAATCTTGGGCGTCTCTCGACGTCGTCAGATCAGTAACCTATGTTTGTATAGGAGCCTCGCCTAACGAGTTACTGCACTTTGGATGCGGCGCGAATTATACCCACTGAGTGTTCAATTACCACCCTTTTACCCCTCTCTTTTTTTAATAGCCCACCCTCGTTTAAGTTTTGTTTAAGTTAATGTATATCAAGAATTCACCGTGTAACCATTTGTAACTTTAATAGAAACTTATATTATTCATAATACATAAAGTCATAATCACGCTATAAATTACTTTATTATTTTTTGATTATCTTTTGCCGCTAAAATACATGGATTAATAAACAAAAAAGCCACCTTATTTATATTCATAATAAGATGGCAATTAATGAGGCATTTAATTTTATATTATCGAAAATCGATTAAGCGATTTCTGTGTCGCCTTGTAATTGGCAACTGCACGCTAAAACATAGCCATTAGCAATTTCGTCTGCGGTTAATGTCATGGTGCTACTGGTTGTATAATTCCCCGAAAGCACTTTGGTTTTACAGCTACCACATACCCCTGCGCGACACGCGGCAATCACCGGTTGTTTATTCTGTTCTAACGCAGACAAAAGCGATGTTCCCACCGGTACAGTGAAATTCGCTAAACGGTGACGAATTTTTAAGTTCAGTACCTCTTCACTCACGGCTTCATCACCACCAGTAGTAAAGCGCTCCATAAAGAAGTGATCCGCTGGCACGCCTAGTGCCTTAGAAAATTCCTGCACATTTTTCATATATGGAACAGGCCCGCAAGTCATTACCACTCGCCCATGAATATCCGGTACTAACTCCAGCAATTTTTCTTGGCTTAAACGACCTTGTGCAACACCGCCGTTATCAGGTGTTTCAGGCATGATGCACAGTTGCAAACGTTGCGGATATTGCTGCACTAATCTTTGCCACTCATTGGCAAAAATAACCTGCTTTTCATCTCGCACATTAAACAGCACTTTGACATCCGTTTCAGGGCGATTCGCCATCAACCAACGGGTCATCGACATAATCGGCGTGACACCACAACCCGCTGCTAACATTAAATATTGGTGGCTTTGAACATTGGCACAAGTAAACTCCCCTTGCGCCTCAGACAACCAAAGATAATCCCCTGGTTTTACTGCTCCAGTCAACCAACAAGAGCCTGTCCCCTCGTCTAATCGTCTCACTGTAATGGAGATAAAACGGCTTTGCCCCGGCGATGAAGACAAGGTGTAAGCACGCATCACGTCATCACTGTTTTTGATACTCACCAGCGCATACTGTCCTGGTTCATATTGGTAAAAATCATGATTAATCAGATTAATAGTCCAAACATCTGGGGTTTCCTGCACAATCGAGTGAATTTGCATTCTGTTCGGACATAGGCTTGTTGGCATGGTCATGGGTTACTCCTTGCAAGGGGGAAAGCCGCTTCCCCCTTGGTTTCCATCAAATTACGCAGGCAGGATTTCCGCCAGATCTTGTTCAACCGTGGTAATGCTGCGCATACCGAATTTTTCATTCAGAATATTCAGCAGATTTTCGGTTAAGAAGCCCGGAGCCGTTGGACCGGTGTAAATGTTTTTCACACCCAGAGCAAGCAGGGTTAACAAGATCACAATGGCTTTTTGCTCGAACCAAGAGAGAATCAGGCTCAGCGGTAAGTCATTTACACCACAACCTAATTTCTCCGCTAAGTTCACCGCTAACATAATGGCAGAATAGGCATCGTTACATTGACCCACATCCAGTAAACGCGGTAAGCCTTCTAAGGTACCAAAGTCCAATTTGTTGAAACGGTATTTACCGCAAGCTAGCGTTAAAATCAGGCAGTCTTTCGGTACGCTGCGAGCGAAATCAGTGTAGTAACTGCGCTCACCACGGCTACCGTCACAACCACCGACTAAAAATACGTGGCGTAATTTTTTCTGAGCAACAAGATCAATCACTGCATCCGCAGCGCCCAGCAGGGTTTGACGACCAAAACCGACGGTAATTTTGTGTTCGATTTCAGTGTATGGGAAGCCCGCCATTTCCTGCGCTTGCGCTATCATTTCCGCAAAACTGTCGCCTGTAATGTGTTTCACACCCGGCCAACCCACAATGCTGCGAGTCCAGATACGTGCTTTATACTCACCCACATCAGGGTCGATAATGCAGTTAGAGGTCATTAAAACAGGGCCCGGGAACTTAGCAAATTCCACTTGCTGATTCTGCCAGCCACTGCCGTAGTTACCCACTAAATGAGCGTATTTTTTCAGTTCAGGATAACCATGAGCAGGCAGCATTTCACCGTGAGTGTAAATATTAATGCCTGTGCCTTCGGTCTGTTCTAACAACATTTTTAAATCTTTCAGGTCGTGACCTGAAATCAAAATACATTTACCGGCAACTGGGCGCACGTTAACTTCCGTTGGAACTGGATGACCAAATTCTCCGGTTTCACCTGCATCCAGAATTTCCATGATTTTGAAGTTCATCATGCCGATAGCCATTGCATTGTCGAGCAGCTCATTCATATCCGCTGGCAATGTGCCTAACCACGCCATAATTTCATGGTATTGAGCATAAATCTGGTTATCAAACTGACCTAAAACGTGAGCATGCTCCATATACGCCGCCGCACCCTTCAAGCCATACAGGCACAGCATACGTAAACCATGAATATCATCGCCAATTTGCGCTTTATCGACATCTAACGCAAATTGTGCCGCTTGCTGTTGCAGAGTCGCAATATCCTGCCCTGCTAATTGCAGGTTGATTAGCGGGTGATTAAATGCCACTGCGCTATTCACTGACAGGCAGTGTTTGATTAATTTATCACGCAGATAAATGGCTTCACGGGCATAACCGATAATACGTTCAGAATCGAAGTTAACGTTGGTCAATGTAGAGAAGAAAGCGCGCGGTGCGAAACTGTCCACATCATGATCAATAATGCCCAGTTCACGAGCCACCACCGCACTTGCAGATAAGCTTTGCAGGACAGCAACTAATAAATCTTGCAGGTCTGAAGTTTCAGCGGTTTTACCGCACATACCTTGCGAATAAGCGCAGCCATTGGTTGCTGGAGTTCTAATTGTTTGTTCACATTGCACACAATACATGGAGGAAACCTCTTTAAGTTGCATTTCATATACAACATTAAGATTACCCCTTTTAAATAAATAGAAAAGCACCTTAAAATTCTATTTGCAGGTTTGTTGATCTACATTAACTTTCACTATAAATAAGAATTATTCAATGTTGTAAAATAGGCAGTTTCACTAAGCCCAGTTGATTTTTTGCTGGGGTTTCAAAGCAGTATTGCTATACTATGTTTATCATTCATACTTCATAAGTTATTGTTGTTAAATCATTTTAAGAGAATCAAAAAGCGATGATGCAGGCTAATTCGACTCCAAAATCAGACAACAAAACCCATTTTAGTTTTTTACGTCACGTGAAAGAATCCGATAAAACACCACTCAAAGTGCTTGTGTTAGCGGCTATTATTGGTGCCGTCGTTGGGCTGATAGGCTCCCTGTTTATGCTAGGGACTGAGTGGGTCAGCAATATTCGTATCGCATCTGTTAACCAATATGTCACCAACAAATGGTTGGTGATTCCTACCATGTTTGTGGCTTCCGCCCTATTAGCCATGCTTGGCTACTATTTGGTTAAACGCTTTTCACCTGAAGCGGGAGGCTCTGGGATCCCAGAAATCGAAGGGGCACTGCAAGATTTGCGCCCTGTCCGTTGGTGGCGAGTGATCCCAGTGAAATTTATCGGTGGGTTAGGTACGTTAGGCTCCGGCATGGTGCTCGGTCGTGAAGGTCCCACCGTGCAACTGGGGGCGAACATTAGCCAAATGTTTTATGACCTATTTCGCCTCAAAGATAATGAATCTCGCCATACATTATTGGCTGCGGGTGCCGCTGCAGGCCTTTCTACCGCCTTTAATGCCCCATTAGCGGGGATACTGTTTATCATCGAAGAGATGCGCCCACAATTTAAATACAGCCTTATTTCCATCAAAGCCGTGTTTATTGGTGCCGTCAGTGCCACCATTGTCTTTCGCCTAATTAATGGCGAAGCCGCGGTATTAAACATTGGGCAATTCTCCTCTGCCCCCATGGAAACCCTGTGGTTATATCTGATTTTAGGCATGTTATTTGGAATTGTGGGCATTGGCTTTAACCGCTTCTTGCTCTATCTGCAAAGCCTATTTTTAGCTTTCTACCAAAATAAAGTATCACGGTTTGTTTTGATGGGTGGTTTGATTGGGGGTAGCTGTGGCGCTATCGATGTATTTGCGCCAGAAGTTGTGGGTGGCGGCTATAGCGTGATCCATCAAATGGTCGCCAATAGCTTTACTATCACCATGCTGATGGTCTTTTTTGCCCTGCGCTTTTTAACCTCAACCATCAGCTTTAGTTCTGGTGCGCCAGGTGGGATTTTCTCGCCGTTATTAGCCCTTGGCACGCTATTTGGAGGCATTTATGGTTATGCGGCACTGGAGCTGTTCCCAAATTATTCGATTGAAGTCGGTACCTTTGCAATAGCCGGCATGGGAGCGTTGTTTGCCGCGACAGTGCGTGCGCCATTAACGGGCATTGTCTTAGTGTTGGAAATGACCAATAACTATCAATTGATTTTACCGATGATTATTACCTGTATTGGCGCAACAATGGTGGCACAATTCTTAGGGGGTCGACCACTTTATTCTGTGCTGCTCGAAAAAACCTTAGAGCGCAGCGAAAAACAAGCAGCAGCGTCCAAGCCCTAAAATTCATTTTTCCCTAACCATAGAACGCATAATGGGTTGCCTAGGCAACCCATTATGTTGATGACAAAGAGGGATAAAAGCGTGGTTTTTCCCTCTTTGTGTTATCAGGCGAAAATCAATAAATTGATTTTCCTCGTTAATTTTACAACCTATTATCTTCGCTATCGCAGGTTATTTTTTCTTAGCTATCAGCGTTGCAAATTTCAGTTTAATTCGGTTACCTTGCGCATCCGTTCTGTGCAAGTGTCCTGGGTTTTCATTGTATTTGAGGATTTCCCAGTCTTGATAATATTGCTGTAATTCACCCGGTTTTAAGAAGCACTTAAATGGCACCATATCCAGTGGCGCATCTGGCGTTTCTACCGCGCATACCACAATATTAATTCCACCCTCTACAGTGTGTGATTGCATATCCGCGATAATGTCAGCAATTTTATCCCGTTGTAAGAACATCAACACGACGGTAGAAATAATCAAATCATAGTCACCTTGGATTTGGTGACTATTAATGTCATACAGCGCGGTATGGATGTTCTCTATGCCCGATTGCTGCTTAACAGTTTCGATGGCTTGAATATGGTTTTGGTTAATATCCACTGCCGTCACATCATACCCTTGCTGGGCAAGGTAGAAGCTATTACGCCCACGACCTGAACCTAAATCCAATACTTTGCAAGGTTTTGCTAAGTTATTCTCGCAAAGATAGCGCACTTCAGAGTGAGGCACGCTGAGATCATACCGCTTATAAAACTCAATTTCAGGGCGGCATAAAAAAGAGAGTTGGCAACGCATATCATCGCTGCAATCAGCAATACGATGCCAGACTTGAGGCTCAATCACGGGTGGTTGGTTTTGCGTATCAAACGTAAATTTTTGCTCGCTACCGTCTTCATCAAAAATAATAAAATCGAGGGAGCCTTGTAACACTTTCAATTGGGCGAATGTATCTTCTTTGGTGTTATGGCGGTCTTGGAACATTAATGGAACCGAAGCCTTATCCCAAACAGGCATGGTTTTGTAGCACACTAATTCAGTCATGGGGTCACCTTTAAGTTGCATATTAAATACATCTTATGCCGTTCATCTTAATAGTGCAACGTTTTCATAGATAAAGAATGAATGAGTTGATGTGCATCAACCTCCTGCTGTACAGGAGGTTAAACTCGGGATCTTGGACTTAGTAGCCCAGCTGCTCTGCACTCAGTCCCAAAAATTCAAACGGTTTGGTATCAACATATTGCGCGGTCGCATCACCCGAATAAATATGGCTTTGCTCTTCACCGAGATCTAATTTTTTCACTTTTCCGGTCTCATTGGAAAAATCAATTTTCTTTAGATCCGTCCAAAAAATATTTGGCGTTAAAGCAGACTCAAAGAAATAGAGTTGACGCTTACTATCAACCAGTGTGCGCCAACGGGTAGATGAAATCTCAGGGGACGTTTCAGACGTTAAACCGTATGGAACAGACACATTACGAATAACCCCAAACACACTGGCAACCGCTTTATTTGGCGTTGTTTTTTGTGGAATAGCATTAATGTAGAACTGCGCTCGAGCGAAACGATCCGCTGAGCGGTTGGTCCCTGGTAGCATTACCGTGCCACCAATACCTTGCCAATACTCTTGCATTGCTAACTGCTTTTCATAAGCCGGAGAGTTAGTCATGACTTGGTATTTACGGCTATGGTGAATGACTTGTTTGCCATCGATATATTCGATAATCGCGCTATCACCACTCGCATCGGAAAGCGACAAGTGCAAAGTCGCTAAGCGATTTTGTCCCGGAACCTTATCAGTCGCGACTATCAGAGGCGTTTTTTCTAATGCGGCAACCGCTTCTTCAACCGTGGCATAGTTATCCAACATATATTGCGCCCATAGTGAAATAGACAATGCGGGCTTTTTATTATCTAACTCAGGGTATTTCGATTCGGCCAGCCAGAGTAAGTTTGCTACTAACCCTTTTTCATTAACACCATCCGTCGTAGAAATATCGTAACCTGACGCTATCACGCTACCGTATTTGGATTTCCATTTGAGTGATTGTGGTCCTGCTGCCCCACTTCGCTCCATTCCTCGTGGAAAAATCCATAAATTGGTACCCACATCATATTTCCAATCCATGGTTCTACCGGTCATAATTTGTTGGTCTTCCCCGAGATAAACAACGCGGGTACAAGCCTGAGAAACCATGGCAGGAACATAAATTGCAGCGATGGTTAAGAGCGTTACAATGCTTTTCTTCACAAATCGCATCTTGCCTCCAAATGGTATTGAATGAGTAGCGCAGATAAGCCACGCGAATAAATAACTACTATTTATATTAGACAGTATATCGTTTTC
>NZ_WLUG01000084.1:0-10408 GCF_009706505.1 Providencia sp. wls1922
TTTTCCATCTTCCGTTAATTCTAATCTCAGTCGTTCACCGTCAAGTTTCATGTAATAGAAACCTTCACTAACCCCCATACCTTTAGTGAACATGTTTTCAACCTGTGGAATATTGAATTCAAAACCGACTTCTTTGGCAAAAGTGACTATTTCCGACTGAATTTTTTTATCACTTTCACTTAATTCTATTTTTGAAACCTGTCTTTGCTGCTTACCTAGCGATATTTCGCTTCCTGCTGCGTTCTCGGCGTCTGTTTCTATAAAGGCAAAACCGTATTCTCTTATGTTTGATACATCGCCAGAGCCATGCTCTGGCTCGTAAAATTGCACATCTGAAAGGTTTGATGTGATCTGCGATCTACAGTTATTGACAGGACTCCAAGTCGCTCCGCTGTCGCTCTTTAAAAGATTAAGGTCAAGGTCAACGGCGCTTTTCTTGACGATTTGATACTTTCTTTCGCGCGTTTTAATGACTGGCGCACCGGATTTTAATTGGTTGTAGATACCAACGACTTTCTGAACCTCTTCCCCGTAAACGTTCACGTCATTAGTCTCACGAGCTACGCGGATCGTTTCCAGTTTGCGAGGAATACACGGACCACCTTGAGACATGACATACTCAAAAAAGTCACCCTCATCAGCCGCCGCGCGAACACGCTCCGCAATATCGCCGAGGCTGTCAGCAATGGAAACGCCGCGCAATCGACGACACTCGCGATACGCACCTTTGGATGGTAGTTTGTAGAATTTGAATTGAGGAATGCGCCACGTTGAAGCCCACGCGGTTACCGCCGCTGCCATGCTTTTTAAGTCTTTGCCGGTTTCATGGTCAATCTCACCGTCTAGGGCGTAGCCATCAATATTTTTAGCAATATACTTAGCGATATACCCGACTGCACCACCACGGTTCATATGCTTGCATTCGAAACGAAATTTCTGTGCGCCGGCTTCGTTTCCATCTTCTTTCAAAGCCCGTTTACGCATAATATCAATCGCTTCTGCGCGTTTTGCTTTATCAACAAATAGCAACATGTGCCAATGTGGCGTACCGTCATGATGTGGCTCGACAACACGGACACCGTAAATATTGATATTTTTATCATTGAAAGCCGAGCGAATACGCGACCAAATTTTAACTAAATAGCGCTGCCCATCTTTTGGCGTAAAAGCTTCATCTTTCCACTTGTGATTGAGCACCGCGTAGAAATCATCTTTACCGGTTTCCTTGTTTTTTTCTTTGCGCTGCTTTGTCGGATGGTATTTGGACGGGCAAGTTAATGTAATAAACATGCCGATATCGCAACGCTCTTTCGCTACGCGTTCAATACCTGCCATTTGCGCCATGAGTTCCATCCTGCGTATTTCAGGGTTAGAAATACTCGCCATGACTTTCTCAAACAGATCAAATCGTTCACCCGTTTCAACGTCTTGAATATCCATACCTTGCAGATATTGCATATTAGATAAACGCTGAGCTTGCACCTCACGAATAGCTTGCTTACTGGCATAAGGCTGGCGATTTACACACACGTCCATATTGGCAATCATGATTGCCTCAATCCATTGGGTACGATGGGCTTTTAGCTTGCGATGCCAAAAGTCTGCATCAACTAAGCGTTGTACAGCTGCAATTACTTGGCGTGTGGTTAAGTTTTGCTTTCCCTTCCTGCGCTTTCTATTTTTCAAAACTTTCAAATAGCTTTGATAGTGAAGCGGACTAACATGTAAACCGTTGGAAAGCTCAGCTAAACGCCCATAAATCAGCGTTTGCGATGCATCTTCATAGATAACCTCACGATCACCGCCATTTTCCTCAGTCAACTTATCGCAATAGATTTCATAGAGACTGAAAAAACCACTGGAAATATGCTCCGCCAATTTTTTAATTGGCTTGTCATACAGATCAAACAGGCGATTAAACTGGCTAATTTCTGGTGTAAAACGAGTGGATAGCGTCAATAGCGCTTTTGCATCTAACTCATAGCGTGAATTAACAGCCGTAATGCGCGGGTATATTTTTTTGTAGAAGTCAGAACGTAAATACTCATACGCTTTATACTGTCCTGACTCTTTAATTAAGTTCTCATAGTGCTTTTGAATGCGGTATCGCAAAATACGCGGTAAAGTTTCCACTTCACATAAAATCGCTTGCGCATGAAGTAATTGTTCATGCGATAGAGATTTCCCCAAAGCATCTATATCAGCTTTGTAATAATTATTTTCTTTGGGCTTATTCCACGAATACGGAAAATCCATATCAGCGGAATAAGTAAATCCCTGTTGCGTGAAATCCAATACCTTAGACATTAAGCGCCCCGCCTAATGTTTCCGGTCTTAATAAATTAATGGCAGTTTCACAACGACGAGAAATAACATCAACAGTCTGGCGGTAAACATCTAGTGTCTTGATGCCTTTCCCCTTTACTCTCATTACATGATATGAGGTCAGCTCAATCGCAATAAACCACGGATCAGAGCTACAACAAACTAACTCATAACAACGAGTTTTATTATTGATTTGCAGTAAGCGCCACTGAACATTTTTAGAATCTTCAACATGGCGTTGAATCGCAAAGCGAGTTCCGCTGATATACACGCCGTCTTTAGGGTCAAGTATCATTACTTCACCCCTGCCAAAACAGCAATAATTTCAGTTGCCGATTTACGATTCCCGCTCGCTGAAATTTTGCGCGGCGCTTCTATTTCATGGACAGTAAAACCGAGATCAAGATACAGCTCTTTTGCCGCAAGAGAATTAGAAACTGTTACTGGATTACCTTGAATGTCATTAATATCTTTTAATGCATTGGCTAATGCTTCTTGGTCCGCATCAGAAAAACCAGCGGTATGATAACGAGTGAAACAATCGCCCATGTACGGTGGATCACAATAAATACCATCACCATCATCAACCAATGACAGCGTATCTTGCCATTCAAGACAAACGATATTTGCATCTCGAGCCTTTTCTGAAAAGGCAATAATTTCATTTATTGGGTAGTAAGCTTTTTTATAATACCCATAGGGTACATTGAACTCCCCTCTTGAATTATAACGACATAATCCATTGAAGCAGTGACGATTTAAATATAAAAACCGAAATGGATGATTAAAACCATCTTTATTCAAAGTATTAAATAAAATACGTTGCGCTTTATAGTTAAATTCAGTATTTAAACTAGACCATTCAATTTCTTTTTTAAAGAAATACTCAGTATCGTCTTGTATCATTAAATACAAGTTGATTAAATTTTCGTTAACATCCGCAATTAAATACTGCTCATAGTTAGTATTCATCATCACAGCGCAAGAGCCGGCGAATGGCTCAACTAGCCGTTTAGTTTTAGGCAAATGCGGGCGTAGCTGTTCCATCACGCTAACTTTAGAGCCAGCCCACTTGAGGATAGTTTTATTCGCCATGCTACACCCTTTTCTCAACCACTTGAAAAGACAGCATGACAAACTCAGGTAAATGAGCCAGCTCAGCGTAAACACCATTAACCTTTGTCACATCTGTAATAACACACGTTATTTCACGACCTGTATATTCAATATCGAGCGAATAACCATGCTTCAATTTAATTTCTTGCAAAATTAAAATATCGGTACATAAAAAATTCCTGTCATTAAATTGAAATTCAGCACTCTTTTCTTTTCTGATTACCTTTTCAAAATATTCCGATCTGATTTTTAATAAATGCTTAGCCATCTCATACACTCCGATAATGTTTGCTTTTAAGCTCAAAAATCGCTTGGCAATCAACGCAACGAGTACAGCCCATTGAAGCTATGCGGCGCTGTTCTGGAATTGGTTTATCGCAGTCTTCGCACTCAAAAGCCGAAGCACTGACTGCACGATTTGTAACAGCTTTAATTTGCTGCTCACGCATCAACATTTCGTGCTCACTTGCGCGGTCAATCTCCTTAGACATGATTCAGCTCCGCAGCTTGATTTTCTAAATGCTCAGCGTCACCCATCAGCAAATGAAAAATTTCAACGTGGGTCATTTTTTCTTTTAACGCTTTGTAAGCTAAAGAACGCTGGCGAGCTGCAAAGCCGTCAACAAGCGTTTTTCGCTCATCTTCTCTGTTGGCTTTGATGCTTTCTGCTACTGGGGTAAACACTGGATCAGGGAATTTATTCATATTCATTACCTATATTCAGGTTGTAAAAAGTCCTGACAAATTAATGTCATTATTTTTATTGGTTAATTAAATTAGATTGGCATTGCTATTTGATTCGGAATTAATGCATTTAATGCCTTTATTTGATTTAGTGCTGTAATAAGCTGCTTTTGCTCATCAACATTTAAATCATCAAATTTCATTTCTTTTTTTTCACTTAATTTCGCAAGATGAAAAATCATATTTAATATTCTTTCGTCTTGCTTTCTTAAATAATCAATGAAACCTGACAACTGCTGATTATTAGGCTCTTCTTTACGACACTTTAATAATTCCGTTTTCATTTCCGCAGCTCTATTTAGTGCCGCAGTGCGTTCTTCTATTGTTCCCCCATCATTAAAGTATCTGTCATATGATTTTCTTTTTTTACCATGACCACTAGACAGGCTTGATTGAAAGCTAATAATTTTGGCTGTATCTACTTTTTCGCCGTGATTATGTTTTTCTTTCATTGCTGCTCTGCTCATAGTCAACCCCCGTAAAGGCTGTCGATGTAATTTGTTGCTTGAGACATCGAATCAAATAACCCTAACGAATTATCATCACGTTGAACATGAAAGCGGGTTACTGGATTCATTGCTTTAGCCGGCAGCATAACTATTTGAAAATTACGATACTTAAAGCTATGCGTTGAAACCTGTATGACTTCCATATTACAAACCCAACCACAAAAGCCATGCATCACGCTGTTCTGGTGATTTACTTGAATATGCTAAGTCCATTCCATTATTAAATGCACTGATACTTATCCAAATTTCCCCAGCTCTACTTTGTGGCTTTGTCGGATCTCTAAATTCGATTACTGGCAATTTTCCACTTTTAACCATCGACTCAACAGCACCTTTAGTTTTACCGATTAGATCCGCAAATCTTGCAAGCGGTACCGCGCTAACCGGATATTTCACATTGATTTGCTCTTTATTCATTTGCTACCCTCACTAGATCAAACCGTTTAAAACCGTTTATGTCTGGTTTTAAGTGGTTTCTTTTGCGCCCGAAACCATCCTAAATAGGAATGTTTCGGATAAATCTACATCCTATATAGGAAGGTGTCAAATGAAATTGAGCGAAAAAGTTAAAGCGATTCGAATCGCCGAAGGACTTAGTCAAACTCAATTATGTGAAATGATTGATTTATCTATAAGCACTCTTGGTAAATATGAAACCGGAGTATACGAACCTAGTGGATTGAATTTACTGAAAATGACTGAACATCCCAGATTTGAAAAGTATAGCCTTTGGCTAATGACAGGTAAGACAGCCCCTGAAGTTGGTCAAATTGCACCGGCTCTCGCACACAATGGGCAAGAGAAAGAAGCCTTACGCCTCTCAGAAAAGAAAACTGGTTAGACGTTCTATATCTATATTCTGATTACTGCTGGTCACAGTCAGTCAGCTACATCGGAGGGCTTACTTATGGCAATTAAGAAGCTCAATGATGGTCGATACGAAGTGGACATTCGCCCTAACGGAAGTAAAGGGGCTAGATTAAGAAGGATTTTTGCTCGCAAATCAGAGGCATTAACTTTTGAAAGATACGCAATAGTCAACGCCCAAGATTATGCTGAAAACACAACACTATCAGGACGATTGAAACTAGACGCCATTCTAGATAAATGGTGGTTATACCACGGTCAAACACTAGAGAATGGCGAAATTGAAAGAATGCAGTTGCGCAAAACAATCAAGCTATTGGGAAACCCCACACTGAATCAACTAGGCAAACAAACCCTACTTGAACACAGGGGGAATAGACTGATGAGTGGTATCAAAGCGACAACAATAAATCGGGATATGTATCGTTTATCAGGCATGTTTTCTGCGCTTGAAACCCTAGAATTACTTGATTATAAAAACCCACTAAATGGATTACCTCCATTAAAAGAGGAAACGCCTGAAATTATTTTTCTTAGTGAGGAACAAATTATTTCTTTGCTAAATGAGTTCACTGGTGATTACAAGCTTTTCTCTCTCCTTTGTTTAAGTACCGGAGCAAGATGGGGCGAAGGTGCAACATTACACAGTGAACAAGTTCAGAATGGAAGAGTCACATTTTTGAAAACAAAAAATGGCAAGAAGCGGATAATCCCAATATCTGACGAACTGTCTGAACAAATTAAGACTAAAGATTCAGGTCCGCTATTTGACATAAATTACGAGACGTTTAGGCTTGCATTACGAAATTTGTTCCCCGAACTCCCAAGGGGTCAAGCTACTCACGTTTTACGCCATACGTTTGCAAGCCACTTTGTCATGAATGGTGGGAACATTGTTGCTCTTAAAGAGATTCTTGGTCATGCAAGCATTAATCAGACAATGGTATATGCTCACTTAGCGCCAGATTACTTAGAGTTAGCAATAAAACTTAACCCGTTAAATGACATAAAAATTTAATTGTCTTGAGGTGGATGACCGTCCACATTCCGTCCACCTCTAAAGTCTTTCATGAACTTTTATGACCATTTAATAATTTATAACTTGTTGTTTTTAAATGTTTTGAATTATAAGTCATTGAAAAAAAAGCCCCTAAAAGGGGCTATAAAGACAGGGATGGTGTCTATGGCAAGGAAAAACTTCAGTTATTGCTACTTCACTACTTACTTCGAAACTCAACGATACAGCTTAAAAACTCAACTACAGGCTTTAAAAAACTCAACTACACTCACTACTAGGAATCTCTACTGCATAGCTTGATATTCAACGAACTTATGCTGATTAATTTGCTCAAGCTGCGCCTTTTGCTCTGGCGTCAGTAACTGGTAAAGCTCGTGATGGATACGAGCCATCTCAACGCGTTCATCCAGTTCTTTTTGCAATTGTTTCTCAAGTTGCGCTCGGACAGCTTTATCATCAAAGCGATCCGCTATAATAAGTTTGTGTAATGACTCACGTTCTTGTATTGAAGCAACATTTTCACCATGACGGTGGCGCTGGGTAGCCATCAAGTCACGAAGCTGTTGGCGCTGTTTCTCACTCAACGTGATACCATTAAACATAAATTCACTGGCACGTTCGTCGCTATTTAATGATTCAGGGATCTGAAACTGAATAGCAATATGTGTGGTTTGTAGTGGCTGGTCCGGTTGCATTTGAAGCACTAATGATGGTTCATCATTAACACTACTTTCAGATGCTTCACCAAACGCAGCGACTGGCCCGAAAACAAATGCAGAAGCTAAAACGTATGCGGCTGTTTTATGTACTGAACTGTGTTTTGTTCTGTGTACTATTCTTTGCATTTAGATACCTTGTCTCCGAACGATGCTCGTGATTCAATGGAGTTAAATATACGCGGTCGGCTGCAAACTAGCGTCAGAGCATGTAAAAGAACGTAAAGTCATGGAAACGTGAAGATTGTTATCGTATTTTGGCAGTTGGAGGACTTAATTAATGCATAAAATCCTATTAGTTGATGACGACCGTGAACTCACGTCGCTTTTAAAAGAACTGCTGGAAATGGAAGGTTTCAATGTTGTCATCGCTTATGACGGTGAGCAAGCATTACAACAAATCGATTCATCCATTGACCTATTATTACTCGACGTCATGATGCCGAAGAAAAACGGTATTGAGACATTAAAAGAGTTACGCCAAATTCACCAAACGCCAGTCATTATGTTAACGGCGCGTGGCAGTGAATTAGATAAAGTGCTGGGCTTAGAGCTCGGTGCCGATGACTATTTACCAAAACCATTTAACGATAGGGAGTTAGTAGCGCGGATTCGTGCGTTACTGCGCCGCTCAAACTGGAGCGAGCAAACTCAAGGGGACAACAGCAACACCCCAACCTTACAAGTGGATAAATTACAGCTCAATCCGGGTCGTCAAGAAGCCAGCTTCGATAACGAAATCCTTGATTTAACCGGCACCGAGTTTACTTTGCTCTATCTATTAGCCCAGCATTTAGGGCAAGTGGTTTCAAGAGAGCATTTAAGCCAAGAAGTTTTGGGTAAGCGCCTCACGCCATTTGACCGTGCGATTGATATGCATATTTCAAACTTGCGCCGCAAACTTCCAGAACGCACCGATGGTCAACCTTGGTTTAAAACCTTGCGTGGACGCGGTTACTTGATGGTTTCTGCCACATGATCAACAGCTTAACAGCTCGAATATTTGCGATTTTCTGGTTTACCCTCGCACTAGTATTAATGCTAGTGCTGATGGTGCCTAAGCTCGACTCTCGGCAGCTCACCGTCCTGATGGAAAGTGAGCAACGCCAAGGGGAGATGCTTGAGCAACACATCGAAGCCGAACTCGCGCAAGCTCCAATGAACGACCTACTTTGGTGGCGACGGATTTCCAACGCCATCAAAAAATGGGCGCCCCCAGGGCAACGGCTGATTATCGTGACCAGTGAAGGCCGCGTGATTGGTGCGATGCCGAGTGAAATGCAGGTGATCCGCAACTTTATTGGTCAATCAGATAATGCCGACCATCCGAAGAAGAAAAAGTACGGACGCGCAGAAATTTTGGGCCCATTTTCTATTCGAGACGGTGAAGATCATTACCAACTCTATTTAGTTCGCCCTGCAAGCAGCCCGCAATCAGACTTTATTAACCTCTTGTTTGACAGACCATTTTTACTCTTGATTGCCACAATGTTAATCAGCGCACCGTTGCTATTATGGCTATCATGGAGCTTGGCTCGCCCTGCCCGTAAATTAAAAATGGCGGCGGACGATGTGGCAAAAGGTAACTTGCGCCCACACCCAGAGCTAGAATCGGGTCCACAAGAATTCTTATCGACGGGTAACAGTTTTAACCAGATGATCAGTGCATTAGATGGCATGGTCACTGCCCAGCAGCGATTGATTTCTGACATATCTCACGAGTTGCGCACCCCACTCACACGATTACAGCTAGCGACGGCATTATTACGTCGCCGCCATGGTGAGAGTAAAGAGCTGGAGCGCATCGAAACAGAAACTCACCGTTTAGATAGCATGATCAATGACTTGCTGGTTCTCTCTCGCAGCCAGCATAAAAATGAAATTCTTCGCGAACACATCAAAGCCGATGAGTTATGGGGAGATATTCTGGATGATGCAAGCTTCGAAGCGGAGCAAATGAACAAAACGCTGGATGTCACGTCGCACCCAGGCTCATGGCCGTTATATTGCAATCCATCCGCCATTGGCAGTGCGTTTGAAAACATAGTGCGTAACGCACTACGTTACTCAAACACCCATATTGCGGTTGATTTCAAAGAAGAAAATAACGGTATTTTGATTACTGTCGACGATGATGGCCCGGGTGTCAGCCCTGCTGACCGCGAGCATATCTTCCGACCGTTCTATCGCACCGATGAAGCTCGCGACAGAGAAACCGGTGGTACAGGGCTTGGCTTAGCAATTGTGGAAACAGCGATTTCCCAACATAAAGGCTGGGTAAAAGCTGACGACAGCCCGCTAGGTGGATTACGCCTACAGATTTGGCTGCCAGAACACGGTCGCTAATCTTACATTATGAAGGTCTTTGGTGCTTATATGCCAAAGACCTTTTTATATATCAGCCATATATTCCTATCTTATTTCGCCGAATATTCCCTACCAAACTCAACCTGCCTGATAATTAACTTATTCATATTCACAAACAGTGATGAAATTAGTGTCTCAAACATTTAATGATATTTGCCTATACGCGTTTACCACATATACTTGTAAGTAAGAAATAGCTCAGACAATTCTTATAAATATTATATTTCATTGATTATATCGTTATTCGAGTAATTACCTTTTCCTACACCACACGGGCGTGATCTATTTATATATTAATAACATACATCAAGTTACAGCTGTGATTATCATTATTTTTTATACTATCTAGCCGTATACATGCTTTTTCTTGACTATCAGATTAGCCCCTAAGTATAGATACCACTCAAACCAATATGCCACCCAATGTGAAATTAACAATTTTTGATAGAACTATATACTAATAACTCACTTAATGGTTTCAAAAAGGTGATCAGAAGATTACTGGCAAAGTAGCAATTTTTAGGCGCCTCACACCGATAGTCACTCCGATACTTTAGTGCTATTATTAAGGGCTTTTGATTGATTGTGCTTACGGCACGAGTCAACCAATAAAGGAAGGCTATCATAAGCAGCGTTTATTAATTGAGCAATTATGCAAAAAGTGCAGTATTTTCAATTAATAAACACTAAATTTTGAAATTCAATGGCGCTCTGGGACCCGATAACCCAGTGCGGTAGCTATGGGT
>NZ_WLUG01000085.1:0-58881 GCF_009706505.1 Providencia sp. wls1922
GCACGATGAAGGCAAATTTATTTCGGATAGCAAATTGAATTTTGGTAAAATCTCATCTCATCAATACAATATTGACACAACAGCAAATCGTATAGTTGAAAACAGTGCTAGCATGAAGATGGAAGTCAGCGTTTCAGATCATGTTAAAAGTGCAGATACCATAAACTCTTATTATCAAGTCATATTCGGTGTCCCTGTTTATACAACAGGCTTTTAGCATTAAATGATTATTTTAGATCAGGAGGTTATTGGTTTTAACTTACTGGTTTAATTGATTGACAAAACTCCATTATTGGTTAACGGCTAAATAGATGTTTTGTTATCTGGTTTTTGCTTTTTAATAAAAGCATGACTTCTTATAAAGAACGTCATGCTTTCAATATGGATAAAATTATAAATGAAAGCATGTAAGAAGAAGTATGAAGATCTGGATTCGATGATAAAAGAAAGAAATGAATTGAAAGATAGATATGATTCATTGAAATTCAATCATAATAAATTAAGGAATTATTTAATTTCTGAGCCTCCTGATAAGAATGTAAATTGTTTAGATACTTATACGGATTATTATAAATATGCCGGTGAGGGAGGTGAACTTATTAATGAATATGATGAAAAATGTAACGAGATTAATGAAATAAAAGCTAAATTAATTGAGGCCGATAAATTAATTTATAAGTATAGAAATTACAATATACTTCCGCTAACCAATCAAACACTCTACGACAAATGGGAGTCCGAGTATGTAAAGTTGGACGACCAACATAATTTCGACACATCAATAAGTTGTATTGCTGAGGGTGTTGCTCGCATGAATAAGGAAGTCAGCATTTCAGATCATGTTAAAAGTGCAGAGATCACTAGCTTCTATCATGAAGCCCTATTTGGTGTTCCTGTTTATATAACAGGCTTTTAGCATTAAATTATTATTTTAGACTAAAAAGTTATTGGTTTTAACTTACTGGCTTAATTGATTGAGATGAAGGCATATTTTTATGCCTTCATCAGATTAATGATAATTAAATACTTAAGACGCGATATGAACTGTTTTTCCGCCTACAATAGTGCGCAGTACTTTCACATTTTCAATATCATCTGCTGGGATGGTAAATACATTGCGATCCAGCACAATCATATCCGCGAATTTACCTGCCTCAAGTGATCCTAAAACATCTTCACGATGTTGAGCATAAGCAGAATCAATCGTTGCCGAACGCAAAACTTCGATCACGGTCATATCACGGTCGTTATCCAGCCTTGGGGCTGGCTGACCATTAATATCACGACCACGGCGGGTCGCGGCGACTTTTAAGTCATACCATTCGTCAAAATCATCGATTGGCCAGTCACTACCAAAGGCAACCACCGCACCTGCATCAATAAACTTAGCGATCGGCTCTAGCTGCTGGAAGCGGGTTTCACCCAGCATGTTTTTCTCGAATGCAGCCAGCTCTGGTGTTGGCGCAGCCCATTGGAATGATAAGCATGCAATGGTTTTCAGGCGTGCAAAACGGGCATAATCTTTGGCATCAACCAGCTCATTATGGGCAAGGCCTGGGCGGATATCTTTCTCTGGGTGAGCTGCTCGCATTTTTTCAATGGCATCCAGCACGATAGATACGGCACCTTCACCGACGGTATGTAAGTGAGGATCGTAACCCGCTGCGGCGATTTTTTCGAGTAGCTCATCCAGAATTCCAGCCGTGAAATAGAGGTCGCCGTAGTTATCGGTTTCTACCCAATTCGGGGCGGAATCAGTTCCTTTGTTCACGCGGTATGGCTGTAATAATGAGGCGGTCATGGTTGGGTATTGCAGCACGCCATCCACAAACATTTTGATATTACGCAGACCGATACCTGGTGTCGGTGTCCACTCTGCTTGGTGCCATTTTTTGGCGAACGCCACGGCTTTATCGACAGCAGCCGCAACGGCAGCCACATTCGGGGTATCATCAGGTGTGATTTCGCGCGCAGCTTGGAAGCGCAAAGTGAGTTCACCACGTTGTTGAAGTTGGTGGAACGCGCTTAATTGCTGCTCAGAAACACGGGCATCCATCACCATGGTAACGCCTTGCTGATTCAATACTTTTTGGACTAACTCAGCCACTTCAACCGCTTGCTCATCACGAATAGACGGGATGCTATCCGCAGCACGCATGGCAGGCGCATCTTCTAAAATTCCGTTGAGTTCGCCATTTTCATATTTACCAATTTTTCCATCAGGTGGCTCAGGGGTCTCTTTGGTGATCCCGAATAATTCGAGGGCGCGACTGTTGGCTAAGAGGGTATGGCAGTCATTAGAGAACAACACCACTGGGCGCTTAGTATTGAGCTTGTCCATGTCTTCACGGTACATATCAATACCTGCTGGTAACATGCCTTGGCGTAACCATGCCGTGACTTTTAGCCAGTCATTTTCGCCGGTGCGAGGATCTTTATCTAGGTGATCTTGCACGCGCTGTAAAATTTGGTCGATAGTCAGGGATTCGTAATTAAGATGGCAGCCGAACAGCTGAATGCCGCCCCAAAATGGGTGCATATGTCCATCAATGATCCCTGGCATCATCATCTTGCCTTCAAGGTCGATGCTCTCAGTTTCTGGACCAACATATTGATGTAATTCATCCGAAGTCCCTGTTGCAAGAATATAACCTTCTTTCAAGGCGATAGCGTCGACAACACTATCTTGACTGTCTGCGGTATAGATATAACCGTTGAAATAAATAACATCAGCAATTTTATTATTCATCGTAAACCGTCTGTATCAGGGGCTCCTACGGAGCCAGAACCAAAAAAACAATGGGGAAGATAAGCTTCCCCATAATCAACGAAAGGTACCGGAGGATTAATTGATAATCATCTCAGTCTCGGCATCAGAGATAGCAGGTGGACGACGAGTAAAACCATGAGTCAGAAGCGTGAGGTAGCCTGCCCCTGCCGCTAGCCAGCATAAGCCGACTGTGAAGGCTTCTGCATCTAAACTTGTCCATAACCACAAGGTTAAAACAACCCCAATAGATGGCATGACCAGGCAAGTGAGCAACTTAGTATTATCCAAGGAGGCTTTGCGGTCGATGTAGAAATGTTTGATGACTGACAAGTTCACAAAGGTAAAGGCTATCAGCGCACCAAAGCTAATCATCGACGCAACCATGCTGAGTGATAACACCAGTGACATCAACGAAGCCACAGCCACAAAGATAATGGAATAGACCGGTGTATTCAGGCGCGGGTGCAAATACGCGAAGATTGAGCGAGGTAACACACCTTCACGACCCATTGCATAGAAAATACGCACGATACTGGCTTGCGAAGTCATTGCAGACGCAAAGACACCAATAACATAAGCGGTAATAAAGCTCGATGCCATCAAGGAGGCGCCGATCCACTTCATTTTATCGCCCACTTGCTGCATCACCGCGATACTGGCGACATCCGTATTAGGGAGAAAATCTTGCCATACCGGATACATTAAATGTGCGCCGTAAGAGATGGCAATAAACAAGGCTCCCGCAATAAATACGGTATATAAAATCGCTTTAGGTAAAGCACGGCGTGCGTCTTTTGTCTCTTCGGCCATGGTTGAAATAGCATCAAAGCCCAAGAAAGCTAAGCACAGTACCGCAGCACCCGCAAACAGCCCCGACACTTGTGATGACATCACAGTGAGCGGTGCCATCAATGCTTCAACATCCAGTACCATCGCGTTTTGCAAGCAGATGTATAAGAAGATGGCGATGAAGACAAATTGCATCAGAATAATCAGCATATTCATCCAAGATACCAATTTGATACCCAAAATGTTCATGATGCTGACAACAGCGATGGTTGAGCAGATTATCACTGGCATTGGGATATTCGGGAACGCTTCGTGGACAAAGATCCCAATCGCAATGTAGTTAATAATCGGCAGAAATAGATAATCCAGCAGTTGTGCCCAACCAACAAGAAATCCAAGAGTGCCACCAAAGGTTTTTTGCACATACGAATAAGCAGACCCAGAAAGCGGGAGTGCGCTGGTCATACGGCAATAGCTCATGGCGGTAAAGAAGACAGCAGCGAGCGTAATTAAATAAGCGATAGGCAGATGCCCTTCACTTAATACAGTCACTTGTCCATAGGTGGTAAAAATTCCGAGTGGCACCATATAGGCCAGCCCGAAAAATACTAACGCAGGGGTGGTCAGTACACGTTTCATTTGAACGGTATTCTGTTGCATTTTGAAGCCCTTCCCAAAAGCCCTTAACAACGTTAACTCTGTCTGAATACACAGGCCGAGTGAACCTAAAATGCAGCCATATAACTTGAGCTATAGCACTACATGTTTTGTTTTTTACATACACAAATCATTTAATTAGGTATGTGGATAGACGCCTTGTATTCAATTTCAGAAAACCTCGCACCAGGACAGAATATAAATCACTGTCATCGTGCGCACTTTAATGAAACGTCAGTAATGAATCGGACCATTACCATCCGCTGGGGTGAATACAAGCGGCGTACAATATAATTATCAAGTTCCTATTAAGCAATCATTTATTTCAACAAATAAATATACTGTTTTATTTCAATGGGTTGATATTTGAAAGGTGTATAAATAAGGTTAAATTTAACGTAAGTTAAATATGAATCAAATTCCCGATAAAATCAAGGAATAAAAATTTTTATAATATATTGAAATATAAAAAGAAAATCTTTTATTTTAGAATTAATCCAAACAAGAGAAAAACACCCAAAAGGTAAATTATTTTTAATGAAAATAAGCTGATTATATTAAATAATTTAAACTTTCCAGTTCCATTAAATGAAACGTGCATTAAGTGGGTAATATAATAAGCGGGTTAATACTAATTTAAGACAGATATTATGGGCACGAATGCCCATAATACGAAAAATTAAATTCTATTTTCTTCTGAGTTTCTGCTGTGTATATAAAGCATCTAAAGTAAATAAAATTAATGCAACCCAGATAAAACCAAATGTAATTAACAATTCTTGGGTCATCACCTCACCATACACAAATACGGCAAGCAAGAACATAATGCTTGGACCTAAATACTGGAAGAACCCTAACGTTGATAGTCTTAAATGGTTAGCGGCTTCAGTAAACAGTAACAATGGCACTGTGGTAATAATCCCTGCAGCGATCAGGAGAATATTTAAATGCCAGCTGTTCATTGTCATGTCGCTTGTTGGGCTATCTGCAAAGAATAGTAGAAAGATAACGCCGACAGGTAGCAACCATAAGGTTTCAAATGTCATACCCGTTTGCGCATCAACACCCAATTTTTTACGTAATAAACCGTAGGTGGCAAACGTCACGGCAAGGCTTAATCCAATGATTGGCACGGAGCCAAACTGCCAGAGTTGAATTAATACGCCGGTAAGTGCTAATCCGACCGCAACCCATTGCATTCGGCGGAAGCGTTCATGTAAAAATATCATGCCAAACAATACGTTAACCAGAGGGTTGATAAAATACCCTAAGCTGGCTTGTAGCATATGCCCATTATTTACCGCCCAGATATAAATCAGCCAGTTAGACGCAATTGTCACAGCTGTTACACCTAAAATTAAGATCTTTTTAGGCTGTTTTAAGACTTGGCGGAAATAATTCCAATGGCGCGTGATGGTCAGTAATAGCAGCATAAAGAAGAATGACCAAATAATACGGTGAGTCAAAATTTCTTCTGCAGGCACTTCTTTGATTGATTTAAAATAAATGGGAGCGACACCCCAAATAAAATAAGCGCCTAAGGCACATAGTACGCCTTTGGTAGTATTTTGTTGGCTCATGAATAGCTCTGAAATTGATATAAAGTCAAACTGAGAGATCGAAGCCAAGAATGTGAGAGGCTCGATGTGTGATGCCGTTAATGTGACATTGCTCAGGTTTTTTTACAAGCTATTAGTTAATGAGGTTATTAATTATTTACTAGGCTGTTTCATCCGCTCAGATTTTTTTACCCAATCAAATAAGTCGCAGTGGCTGTAGCAATATGCTGATTTTTCTCATTATGTAATTCACTGCGGGTGACGGCGATTTTATTACCATCGCGTAGTAAGCTGGCGCTCGCGATAAAAACCTCTCCACGCCCAGGGCGCAAATAATCAACGCGTAAATCAATCGTACCCATTTTGGACATCTTGTCGGCAATATCTTGGTGAACGAGAGGCTCAATGCGTTGAAGGATCCGGTTGATGCACACCATGCCTCCTGCCACATCTAATAGGGATGCAATAACACCGCCATGGAGAATGTTTTGGGTGAAATTACCAATAAGCTCAGGTCGATTTTTCACGGATAGCTGGACTAAGTCATCCGTCATTTGTAGTAGTTCAATCCCAAGTAATTGATTAAAAGGCATTCTATAGATAAATGCATCGCTCATAAATTTGCTAGCTTCTTCGAAGGTATAGATGCGGTCATTCATTTTAGGATCCTTGTCTGTGATGTTAATGATAAGTTAACATTATGTATGTGCTAATATCTAGAAAACAAATGAATAATCTTTCAACGGTGAATCATTTTTCGGTGTAAAATGAGACAAATTTTTTCACCGCAGTTGAAATAGGAATGGCAAATGCGCGCTTTACAAATGTTGTTGAGTTCTGTGCTCTGTTTCTGGTCTGTTTCACTTTTTGCATCTGACAATACCAACGAACCGGCACAGCAGGATACTGAAAATCATACGCCCGTTCGCGGAAGTATTATTTCGGGGTTACTGCAAAATTATGATAACCCATTCGTTCTGTATCCTTATGAACCCAATTACATCATTTATACCTATACGTCTTCGATAAATAAGAAAGCCATCGCGAGTTATGATTGGGGTAATGATGCACTGAAAGATGAAGTGAAATTCCAATTAAGCTTGGCGTTTCCTATTTGGCGTGGAATTGCGGGGGAAAACTCGGTTCTTGCGGCGTCTTATACTCAGCGTTCTTGGTGGCAACTAAGTAATAAGAAAGAGTCTTCACCATTTCGTGAAACCAACTATGAACCACAGATTTTTGTCGGTTGGGCGCTTGATAACCAATTTGCAGGCTGGACGTTACGCGAATTCGAAACGGGCTTTAACCATGAATCAAATGGTCGCTCTGATCCAACATCCCGTAGTTGGAACCGTATTTATGCCCGAGCAATGGCGCAAAAGGGTGACTGGCAAGTTGAATTAAAACCATGGTACCGCATTCCTGAAAGTGAAAGCAGTGATGACAACCCAGACATTAATAAATATCTCGGCTATTACCGCGTAAAAGTGGGGTATGCACTTGGGGATAGCGTTATTTCAGCTGCGGGTCACTATAACTGGAACTCTGGGTATGGTAACGCGGAGTTGGGCTGGAGCTATCCAATGACGAAGCACGTGCGTTTGTATACCCAACTGTTTAGCGGTTATGGTGAGTCGATGATAGACTACGACTATCGCCAAACACGTTTTGGTATCGGTGTGATGCTTAACGATATCATGTGATCTGGGCAGACATCCCAGTCATTTCAGGGTAATATCTTGCCAATAGCTGCTCTTTTTGGGCAGCTATTTGTTTCAACCTCTAGAGGGAATTCGTGTCTACCGCTTGCGTTATCAATCAACTTTCACTAGCTGAAAATGTGCTCAACAGCACGTTCGGCTACCAATCCTTTCGTCCGGGACAAGATGCTGTCATTGGCGGTATCCTCGATGGTCGTGACTGCTTAGTATTGATGCCAACAGGGGGCGGAAAGTCGCTCTGCTACCAAGTGCCTGCGCTGGTCAAACAAGGCATTACGCTGGTGGTATCACCTTTAATTTCCTTAATGAAGGATCAAGTTGATCAACTCAAGTTACACGGTGTTGAAGCGGCTTGTTTAAATTCCTCACAAACCCCGCTAGAGCAGCGCCAAATTATGGAATTATGCGCTCAAGGGAAAATCAAACTTTTGTATGTGGCGCCAGAGCGCTTATTGACCGACTACTTTATTCAGCAAATTGGTGGCTGGGATATTGCCTTACTGGCGGTAGATGAAGCGCACTGTATTTCCCAATGGGGCCACGATTTCCGCCCTGAATATCGTTCGTTAGGTCAATTACGCCATTCTTTACCGAATGTACCAGTGATGGCGCTGACTGCCACGGCAGATGAAACCACGCGTGCTGATATTATTCGCTTACTCGAGCTTAATGACCCATTAGTTCATGTGAGCAGCTTTGATCGCCCGAACATCCGCTATACTTTAGTCGAGAAGTATAAGCCGTTAGATCAATTATGGTTTTTTATTAAGGCTCAGAAAGGTAAATCGGGAATTGTTTACTGTAATAGCCGTAGTAAAGTTGAAGAAACCGCGGAAAGATTGCAAAAACGTGGCTTGAGTGTGGCTGCCTACCACGCAGGTTTGGAGAGCGCTCAACGTGACTGGGTGCAAGATGCATTCCAGAAAGATAATCTGCAAATTGTGGTTGCGACCGTGGCATTTGGAATGGGGATTAACAAGTCCAATGTCCGCTTTGTGGCACACTTTGATATTCCTCGCAACATTGAAGCGTATTACCAAGAAACAGGACGAGCGGGGCGTGATGGCGTCGAAGCCGAAGCCATTCTCTTCTACGATCCTGCTGATATGGCGTGGCTCCGCCGATGCTTAGAAGAAAAACCAGCGGGAATGCATCAGGATATTGAACGTCATAAACTGAATGCGATTGCTGCCTTTGCGGAAGCGCAAACTTGTCGTCGCCTAGTTTTACTAAACTATTTTGGTGAAAACCGCCAAAAACCTTGCGGTAACTGTGATATCTGCCTTGATCCGCCAAAGCGTTATGATGGGCTGATGGATGCGCAAAAAGCACTCTCCTGTATTTATCGCGTTGGGCAGCGGTTTGGTATTGGCTATATTGTTGAGGTGTTACGAGGCGCTAACAATCAACGGATCCGCGATTTAGGGCACGATAAACTGCCAGTTTATGGCATTGGTAAAGAGCAAACGAATGAACATTGGGTGAGCGTCTTACGTCAATTAATTCATTTAGGCATGATCACGCAAAATATCGCGCATTTTTCCGCATTACAATTGACGGAAGCGGCCAGACCCATACTGCGTGGTGAAATGCCATTACAGTTAGCCGTTCCACGCGTTTTAGTCACCAAAAGCCGGAATCAACAAAACAAAATTTACCATGGCAATTATGATAAGAAGCTGTTTGCCAAATTGCGTAAATTACGTAAATCCATTGCGGATGAAGAAAACATTCCGCCTTTTGTGGTTTTCAACGATGCAACGTTGATTGAAATGGCAGAGCATTGCCCGACCAAACCCGTTGAATTATTACTGATTAATGGGGTTGGTGAGAAAAAATTAGAGCGTTTTGGTGAGGCGTTTATGACACTCATCCAAGACCATCTAGAAGGTTATGAATGAGGAAACCCCATGACGCCAGATAGTCTAAAAGCCAGTTGGTTAAATCGAGAAACTGAGTTTTCGGCCTTTACCAACGGTCCGCTTTTAGATTTTTGGCAACTACGTGAAGAAGCTGAGTTTTTAGGTGTTGATGATGTTCCTATTCGCTATGTACGTTTTATTCATGCAAAGCACCATAAAGCCGTGGTTATCTCACCGGGGCGCAGTGAGAGTTACGTTAAGTACCCTGAAGTCGCCTACGATTTTTATCATCTAGGATTCGATGTTTTTATTATTGATCATCGTGGGCAAGGGCGATCTGGCCGTATGCTGGCGGATCCCCAAAAAGGGCATGTCGAAAAATTCACAGATTACATTGATGATTTTGAAAAATTCATTGATTTAGAAGTGAGAGATCGTCACTATCCTAAATGCTATGCGTTGGCTCATTCGATGGGCGGCGCGATCCTCGCTGGGTATTTGCTCCGAGATAGCGTGACATTTGACGCTGCCGCATTGTGTGCTCCCATGATTGGTGTGAATTTACCAATGCCCCACTGGCTCGCGAGCTTTATTGTTGAGCGTGCAGAACCGCGCCGCAGTGTGCGAAATGATTATGCGGTTTCAACGGGAAAATGGCAGCCATTACCTTATTTAATCAATGTGTTAACCCATAGCCAAGAGCGTTATCGACGTTATTTACGCTACTATGCGGATTATCCTGAATTACGTCTCGGTGGTCCAACTTACCACTGGTTACGAGAAAGTTTTGCGATTGGCAAAGAGCTGGTTGCGAAAGCGGGAGAGATTGAAACCCCTCTGATGCTCCTTGAAGCGAGCGAAGAGAAGGTAGTCAGTAATCGAGAGCTACAAGCTTTTTGTCAAAGTCGGCAAAAAGCGCAAACAGGACGAGAAGAAAAATTACCCCTCATTATCGAAGGGGCTCACCACGAAATCCTGTTTGAAATAGATGCATTGAGAGCCATGGCACTCAATGCAATTTGTGATTTTTTTGAGCAGCATTAGCCATAATTAGGGATCTTGTATGAAATATCCGGTTGTTGCTTCCGATTTGGACGGAACACTTTTATCTCCCAATCATGATTTAACTCTGTATACCAAAGACACACTTAAGCAGCTTGTAGCGACCGAAGAAGTCCGGTTTGTGTTCGCGACGGGACGCCATCATATTGATGTTGCACAGATCCGTGATGGTCTGGGTATTGATGCTTATATGATCACCTCGAATGGGGCGCGTATTCATAATACCAATGGTGACCTCATTTTTGCGAACAACGTTGACTCGCAGATAGCGAAAGAACTGTGCTTAATGGAGTTTGATCACCCTGAAATTCTTACCAATTACTACCATGGTGATGATTGGTTTATTAACCGTGAAAGCCCTGAGCAGAAAGAGTTTTTCAAAGAGTCTGTATTTAATTACCAACTGTTTGACCACCGCGATTTTCCAACCTCGGAAGTCTGTAAAGTGTATTACACCAGTGAAGATCATGATTTACTGGTCGATCTGCAACAGCGTATTCAACGTCGCTGGCAAGATAAAGTGCATGTTACTTTCTCCTTACACAGCTGCCTTGAAGTGATGGCAGGCTCTGTTTCTAAAGGGGAAGCATTGAAACAAGTCACGGCATTGCATGGTTATGGAACCCATGATTGCATCGCGTTTGGTGATGGCATGAATGATAAAGAGATGCTGAAGTTAGCGGGCAAGGGCTGCATTATGCAGAATGCTCATCAGCTGCTGAAAGAGGCTTTACCTCAGATGGAAGTGATTGGTTCTAACCAAGATGATGCAGTTGCTCGTTATTTGCGAAGTAAATATTTAGACAACAAATAATCACTTTTGCTATGTGTATTAGCAGAAAGCCAGATAGAATAAAAAACTATCTGGCTTTTTATTTGCCTTTTGTCATGAATGATAACGAAAAGTGCTATTTGTCTAAATTAAGGCGTTTATCCTATTTTGTCTTCTGACGAGTAAATTTAAACTACTTCAAATGAAAAGCGAGTTTAGGCTGTATAATCTGCCAGATCAGCCGATAATAACGGGTATTACTGTGTCGCCAGTTGCCATACTGCACTGTTGAGGGTTACTTAGGATGAAAAGAATTGCGTTAGCGCTGTTGTTAGGATCTGTTTGTTATAGTTCATTATTACTGGCTACACCGGCGAAACCAACGACCGCCAGTGAACAGACGACGATAGAGCAAATTACGCAGTTAGCTGAAAAAGGTGATCCCGCATCTCAATTCCTGTTAGGTGAGCGTTATTTTAAAGGTCAGGGCGTTTCCCAAGACTCCAAAGTGGCAGCGGAATGGTTTATCAAAGCTGGTGATCAAGGTAATTCAGATGCCCAATTCCGCCTTGGTGCTATGTATGTAAATGGTTTTGGTGTTCGCCGAGATTATGATAAAGCGATGCTGTGGTACGAAGAAGCCGCTAAAAATGGTGATACTCGCGCAGAAACCAACATGGCCACCATGTATGCACAGGGCTTAGGGGTTAAACAGGATCTGGAAAAAGCTGCATACTGGTTTAGAAAGGCAGCGCAAGGCGGTAATGTGATTGCACAGTTCAAAATCGGGCAAATGTATTCGATTGGTAGTGGCGTCGCATTAGATAATGAAAAAGCCGTGTTTTGGTTCAGAAAAGCCGCAAAACAGCGTGATGCAAATTCCCAAGACCGTTTAGGGGTGATGTACTCTGAAGGGAAAGGGGTGAAAAAGAACCTACAGCAAGCGTATGCATGGCTTTCTACGGCGGTTTATAGTGGCAATAAAGAGAGCCAACGTTTACAGAAAAAAATCGCAGAGCAGTTGAACGCAGAAGAGCTGAAACAAGCGCAAAAACTGGCTGACAACTACATTAAAACCTACGGTAATAGCGAAGAAAGCTAATCGTCCAATATTAATTTAACGGGATATCAGCAGGTATCCCGTTAATCCGATCACAGACAGAATCAAATATCCCCAGCAAAAGCGGTAAAATCGATTATATCCCCATCCTCGGCGTACACTGAGTTGTTGCACCTTTGTCGATAATTGGCGCACTTTCAAACGGTAAACCACTAAATACAGCAGGCTGAATCCTTGCCACAGATAGAGCGTATTAAAGGCAAAACCCTTTCCGACAATCAGCAAAATCACCAATGGAATCAGAAAAAATAGAATGGAGCCTACACGCTCATACTGTGCAATTTTTAATTTGATGGATTCGTCTTGGATTTCTACTGCTTGGGTCATTACTCTGCCTTTTTTACCATAGAAAATAAGGGAGCAAGTGCTCCCTCAATCAACTTATAGCTCACCAGTACCACGAGGTGGGTTTCGACCAGAAAGGTTATTTGTGGCGCTTTGAATCGAATTACTGCGCACATCCACACGGGCTTGGAACGGTGGGAATGGCAATGTAATTCCTTGTTCTGCAAAGGCTTCTAAAATATGCTGATGGATTTCGTGGCGAGCCGGTAAACGGTGCCCCATTTCACCTGCATACACCCGCAGCTCGAAAATTTGGATCCCTTGCTGTAGGTCCACGAGATAAACTTCAGGATTCGGGTTATCCAAGATCATGGACGAGCGTTTTGCGGCGCGCAGGATAATCTCTGTCACTTTTTCGCTATCGGCATCCGCGGGAGCAGGGATGGTCATCACGATACGGGTAATGGTGTCGGTCAGAGACCAGTTAATAAACTGTTCAGTAATAAATGCCTTGTTCGGCACAATAATCTCTTTTCTATCCCAGTCCGTTAAGGTAGTGGCGCGGGTATTAATCTTAGTGATACTACCGGTTAAGTTACGGATAGTGACCGTATCGCCGATACGGATCGGTTTTTCAAACAGGATCATCAAGCCAGAGATAATATTGGCGAAAATTTCTTGTAAACCAAACCCGAGCCCGACCCCCATTGCAGCAATAAGCCACTGCAGTTTTGACCAGTCGATCCCTAGCATTGAGAAACCGACAATAGTTCCGATGATGGTGATGCTGTACTTGGTCAAGGTACTGATGGCATAACCGGTACCCGGTGTTAAATCGAGATGCTGAAGAACCGCCAGTTCTAATAGTGCAGGCAAGTTTCTGACGAGCTGTGCAGTAACGATAATCACCAAAATAGCGATGAAAATCGACCCCATTGTGATGGCTTGAACGGTTTCGACTCCATTGATGGATGAGGTCACATCCCACAGGCGAATATTTTCAAGGAATGAAAATGCGGTATGTAATTCGGACCACAGCCAGATTAACGAGACCAGCGCTATCATAGTCAGAATGGAGCGTACCAATCCAACTGATTGGGAACTGATAGTATCAAGGTCAAGAACCTGCTCTTCGATATCAATATTCCCTTCACCGCTAGCATTGGGTAATTGAGAGTCTTCTTCCCCTTTAGCTCGCTGGGCTAAGATCTCCGCACGGCGCTGTTTTGCTCGCTCGAAGGCGAGTTTGCGGCGCTGCATCGACATCCAGCGCTGGATTGTGTGATAAACAATTAGAATCACAAACCAAATCGCAACAGAGGTTTCGAGCCGCGCTAGTAGTGCTTGAGACGTTGAGAAATAACCTAATACGGAGAAAAATGCAGCAATCACCGGCGCAATGAAAATGAGCCACCATAATGCGGTATTAACTAAGTTTTCACCGGAGCCGTGCCTGTCCAAATACAATGGAATTTTAGAACGGCGTAAGTTGTTGGTAATTAGGCTTAATGCGACGCACAGCACTAAGAAGCAGAGGCGCCCTAAGGTCGCGGAGAACTCTCTTTCGCTGTAATGTTCAAAGGTGATGATTGCCATCACTAACGGCACAATCACAAAAATGGCTAATCGATAATGGCGCATTGCGCGCTTAACCGCGTCTTTATCCCAACCAAAGTGGGAAATGAACAGCCCGGTTGGGCGTGAGAATGTTTCACTGATCATAAACAGCCAGAGCAGCGGGGTCGTTGCGCTAACGCCGTAGCCAATCGCCGCTGCCATCGGATATTGCCATGCACTTTGTAAGCCATAACCAATGGCAGACCACATCATTGGAAGGGGGAGTGCGACAATAATCGACCAGAAAATAGTACGAACGGTTAAATAGAAACGGTCTTGTGTGACTTTACCAATGCGTAGACTCGAGCGGTCTAAGAATGCTTGATAATGGCGGCGCGTGCTGACACTGAAAATCACTAAGATAATGGAACCTAGCAGGTATAAGAACGAGTCTTGGCTAGTGACCATCACTTGTAGTGCGCCTGTTAGCTGGGAGAGAGTATCCAGTGAAAGTAGCTGGGTCATGTCAGTAACCACAAGTACCGGATAATTAATGCTAATCGGCGGGACGTCAGCGACCCAGAATAGATAACGGTTTGAGGCGTCTTTCACCTCTTTTAGTGCATCAGTTAATTGTCCCGTTGCAACATTGAGCTTGGTCAGCTCTAACATTTCGCCATCAAAGCCCGAAATGAGAGAGGTTAATAGCTCTTTGCGGGTCTTCATCAGTGATTGATAAACCTGCGACTGGGCAGGACTTAAATCATTAGCACTTTCTTGCACCGACACATCGAGCTTGGATAAGCGCTCAAGCATATCTTCATAATTTAGCCGTTGAACACGTAAATCCGCCATTTCACGGTCAAGTTGCTGGCTTTTAGGGATATCTGGAAGGCGAGAAAGTTGTGTTCGAAGCGCTTCCCCTAAGGAACTTGAACTGCTGATCCACTGGGCTTGTTCACGGATAGTGGACAGTGCTTGTCGAGCATTTCGAATGCTGGTGGAGATTTCGGCTTGGTTGGTGGTGATCGCGCTCATGCGCTGCGCTTGCTCGGTCAACTCTTGGGACATTTTGCGGTTGATATCGAGCTGTTCTTTTAAGAACGGGGTCAATTCACCCTGTTCCGCCAACATTTCTGTATGCTCTAACGCCAATATTGCTTTTTGCTGGCGTTGGGTATTTTGAAAATCACGGAGTTGCTGAAGTTCAAGCTCTAGGCGCTGATAACGCTTTTTCTCAAGCTCTAGCGCCATTCGAGAAATTTCTTGGCGGTTATTGGCTGATAATTGCGCCATTTCTAGCTCGTTCACAATCGATTTGCGAGCGCTTACTTCGGCTTGAGCTAAGGTATATTGGGCTTCAGCTAACGGTGTCGTTGGCGTATTGAGCGATTGGAATCGCGTTGAGGCATCCGTTAACTGGCGTCGTGCTTCAGATAACTGCTGTGGCAAGAGATTCAGGGATTCGCTGATTTCGCGTCCTTTGTCTTGCTCTTGCTGCATCAAGCGCCCTTGATCAAGTAGCTGGCTGCTGAGTTGGGTAATACGCTGCTCGAGTTCACTTAAGCTAATGCTCGTGGGGATAGCGGGCGGCGTATCGGTTTCATTGAGCAAGTTTTGACGGATTGTTTTGATAATTCTAGGAAAATTATCAATAGCATCTTGGTAAGACTTTGCCTTATTGTCCGCATCTCGAGCTTCATTAATCCAGCTTAATGCCCCTTGTAACGCTTGAGCAATCTCAGCATCTTTGGGGTTTTTGCTTGGATCAAGCTGTTTGAGCTCCTGTGTAATCTGTGCTTCATCTTGCGCGGAGGCTGGCGCCGCTTGGGATGAAAAAACGATTAACAGGCTAAGTAAAAAACTGATAATCAAACGCACAGTGAGGAGCTCCTTCAGCGATAGAATAACTTAATTATAGTTTAAATGATTAGCTAACAGTTTCAGTGCGTTGCTGTTCATCCGTTGATTCAGCCAACAGCTCACCCATGCGGGTTGCATAGCCTGGGATCAATGAAGCATTAAAGCGAATTTTGTTAGGCTCAAACAGGTTAATAACAGTAGAACCCAGTTTAAATAGACCCATTTCTTCCCCTTTTTGTAGGAAGATAGCGCCTTCTTCACCTTGTGCTGGATACGTCCAACGTTTAATCACGCCTTCACGTTGTGGGTTAACACAACCGCTCCAAACCGTATCAATGCTGCCTACAATAGTTGCACCAACTAAAATCTGCACCATTGTGCCAAATGGGGTATCAAACACGCAGATCAAACGTTCATTACGCGCGAATAGGTTCGGCACATTTGCTGCGGTTAATGGGTTAACGGAGAACAGATCGCCAGGGACGTAAATCATCTCTGTTAATAAGCCATCACATGGCATATGCACGCGGTGGTAGTCGCTTGGGGATAAATAGGTTGTGATAAAATCACCACCACGGAATTTATCCGCTAACTGATATTGACCAGCAAGCAGGGCTTCAACCGTATAGTTATGACCTTTTGCCTGAAAGATTAGGTCATTATCAATAGGCCCTAATTGGCTAACGGCACCGTCCGCAGGTTGTGCAAGTTGATGTTCAGCTTCAACAATTGGGCGCGCGCCATCTTTCAGCGTACGGATGAAGAAGTCATTAAAGGTTGAATATGCAGTCAATTCACTTTTTTGAGCTTCATTCATATTCACTTTATAGGCTTTAGCGAACAGCTTTATTGCCCATTGGGTTACAAACCCGACGTTTCGACTAGCAAACCATCCTGCAAGTTGAGTAAGTCCTTGTTTAGGAAGCATAAATTGCAGGCGGATTTTGATTTTATCTAGCACGTTAACCTCTGAATTTTAAAGGTAAGTTAGTGAAAGGGCGCTATTGTAACTGAAACTAATCTGCTTTCGAATTATTTCACAAAGCAGATAAGATGTGAGCGCTCACTAACTTATTTTAGACTGATTTCGGGGATTATTTCTCTTTAGCGGTAAAGTTACCACGCAGTTTAACTTGTTCCATACTTTCTAAAATACGGTGATAGTTTTCAAAGCGTGATTCGGCAATTTTGCCGTCTTCCATTGCGTCTCGCAGTAAACAGCCGGGGTCATCTAAGTGTTTACAATCGCGGAATTTACAGCCACCAAGGTAATCTTTAAATTCGACAAATCCTTTGGTCACTTGTTCCTTTGTCAGATGCCAGAGACCAAATTCACGCACGCCCGGTGAATCGATGACATCACCACCCTGTGGGAAGTGGTACAGCCTGGATGCAGTCGTGGTGTGTTGCCCTAAGCCCGAGGTATCAGAGACATCATTGACTAAGATCGCGGCCTCATTTTGAGGTAACAGCGTATTCAATAAACTGGATTTACCGACACCAGATTGACCAACAAAGACCGACACTTTACCGGATAGCGTGTTAGTAAGTGCTTCCATGCCTTCACCGGTATGGCTGGAAACTTCAAGCACTTGGTAGCCAATATCGCTATAAATTGTCATTAAATCACTGACCCACTCGCGATTTTCTTCATCTAGCAAGTCAACTTTGTTTAAGACAATAATCGGCTGGATCCCTGTGGTTTCGCAGGCGACCAAGTAGCGGTCGATAATATTAAGCGATAATTCAGGTAAAATCGCAGAAACCACGACGATTTGGTCGATATTGGCGGCGATAGGTTTTAACCCATCATAATAATCAGGACGAGTTAAGACGGAGTGGCGCTCATGAACGGCTTCGACAATACCGTTCACTTTGATATCACTCTGTGTGTTTAGCGCAGGACGCCAGACAACTTTGTCCCCGGTCACTAAAGATGAGATGGTTCGACGCAGGTTACAACGCTGTATAGTGCCGTCTGAGGCTTCAATATCCGCATGTTGACCAAAGCGGCTAATCACTAAGCCCTCTTGAGCCTCACCTAATTGGCTATCATCAATCTCAATAGTTTTTTGCTTTTTGAGTCTTTTTTGATGATTTTCTTGCACGCGGCGCTGTTGGCCTTTCGAAAGTTTCTGCTTAGCCACCTGACCTCTCTCACTTAAATAATTTGGCGTCTATATTATAACCGATAGGGATATTATTGAAAAACAACATACCTATAACGGATAGAACGAAGGGTGTTATCATACCTTAACTCCACCGTATTCAGTTAGGGCATATCATGCAAAAGAATGAGAATAATTTAATTTGGATCGATTTAGAAATGACCGGGCTCGATCCTATTCGTGATCGTATTATTGAAATCGCTACTATTGTGACTGACAGTAACCTGAATATCTTAGCCGAAGGCCCTGTTATCGCGGTACACCAAACCGAAGAGCAGTTGGCATTGATGGATGAGTGGAATGTAAACACCCATACTAATAGCGGCTTAGTCGAGCGTATTCGTAAAAGTTCTATTGGTGAGCGTGAAGCAGAGCTGGCGACCATTGAATTTTTAGAGAAATGGGTACCAAAAGGCGCATCGCCTATTTGTGGGAATAGCGTAGGGCAAGACCGCCGTTTCTTATTTAATTATATGCCAGAGTTAGAAAGCTATTTTCACTACCGCTATCTTGATGTGAGTACATTAAAAGAGTTAGCCCGCCGCTGGAAGCCTGAGATCCTCGCCGGATTCTCAAAGAAAAATACCCACCAAGCGCTGGATGATATCCGCGAATCAATCGCTGAGCTGGTATATTACCGAGAAACGTTTATTAAATAACTTGCTCTAAAGTGCTCAATATTGCAGCAATCCTAATGGTGCTATATACTCAAGCTATATGGCACTATTTAGGAGGAATCATCATGATCCTACACAGTAAGGTTTTTATGAGTAATCGGACTCAAAATGTTCGTTTACCCGCAGAGTTACGGTTTCCTGATGATGTGAAAGAAGTCACCGTTAGAATGAAAGGTAAAGAGCGTATTATTACACCACTGCAAAATACGTGGGATAGCTTCTTTTTAACGGAAACTTCGGCCACGGATGATTTTTTAGTTTCGAGAGCAGAGCAAGTTCCTACCCCAAGAGAATCTTTCGATGATTAAATACTTGCTTGATACTAATATTGTTATTTTCACCATCAAACGACGACCTGCAGCATTATTACCAAAGTTTAACCAGCATGCTGACCAATTGGCAATTTCAACAATTACGTTAGCAGAGCTGGTTTTTGGTGCAGAAAAAAGCATGAATCCAGAACGAAATTTAGCTGTTGTTAATGATTTCGTTTCTCGGCTTTGCGTGTTGCCTTATGATGAAGCGGCCGCTTGTCATTACGGTGATATTCGAGCAAATCTCGAAAAACAAGGTAAAAAAATCGGGGAAAATGATCTACACATAGCGGCTCACGCTAGAAGCAAAGGGCTTATCGTCGTTACAAATAATACTCGCGAGTTTGAAAGGGTTGATGGTTTAAGATTAGAGGATTGGGTCAATTCATCATAAAAAGGCGCTAAGGTTAACAAACTTAACACCTTGAAATGCTTATTTAACAAACGGCGACGACAAAATCATCACTATGATTGTTTTATCATCAAACGAACAAAAAAATAAAAAATTTGAGTTCAAACGCTTGCTAGTATCTTAATTTCTCGTATAATGCGCTCCCCGTACCGATGAAGTTTTTGTGATTTTATTGGCACGATTAAGGCACCAAGAATTGGTTATGCGGGAATAGCTCAGTTGGTAGAGCACGACCTTGCCAAGGTCGGGGTCGCGAGTTCGAGTCTCGTTTCCCGCTCCAAATTTTCTTGATGTTTTAGCTAGAGCACTATTTTCGGAATGCGGGAATAGCTCAGTTGGTAGAGCACGACCTTGCCAAGGTCGGGGTCGCGAGTTCGAGTCTCGTTTCCCGCTCCAAACTTTCTTAGTGCTTTAGTTATAATAGTTTTTAGCAAAAGCAGTACCCACCAAATGCGGGAATAGCTCAGTTGGTAGAGCACGACCTTGCCAAGGTCGGGGTCGCGAGTTCGAGTCTCGTTTCCCGCTCCAAATTTTTACCTCTCAATTTTTTTTGTTTTTCTTTCTGTATTACCCCCTAATAAACATTCTATTAAACGCTAGTTTTGTGCTTACGCGTTAATACTTATTCGCCTTTTAGCGTTCATTATTTACACAAAAGCAGCTTTTACCTTCCTTGGCCACGATCCTTTTATTCTTTATGATCTTTTTAGGATCCAAGTGAGTTTTTTGCTTGCATTAATAGACGGGGAGCCATAGAATAGCCACCCCTTAGCAATAGGGCATCCTATAAGAACTTCAGCTAAAATGGCGAACGTTCGAGTGAAAGGTAAAAAATCCTATTTTCACCGGTTCAGTTAAAATATCTTATTAACCTGGCTTTTTGATAACTTTACTTTAGTTAGTTAACTAAAATTCAGCGTTTTTTTATTACTTCTCTCCATGAGAAAGTTATCCACAACCTGAGTAGGGCTAGGTTCGTTTTATCCTAGGCAGAAATACTTTGCTGCACAGAGTTATCCACAGGTTAGTTATTGGTTAATTTTTGATTATCACAAAATGAATATTATTAATTTTATTTTTAATTCATTGAAATTAAAGTAAAAAACTATTTCTTCAAAATGTGCTTAGCACAACTTGCAAATCCTTTACCTATTGTCGGGTAAGCACTTTTTTATTTTATTCACATCAGTTTGACAATTGATAGATTAGGATATAAGGCTGGACTTTTTTTAGGCGTCTCGGGGTAAACCTTTAGTAATTGCCCGAACAAGACGTTTTTGTTGCGAAGTTTGAATTGTGACTTGGTTTTCTTCTCGACGCTTGAGTTGTTGTCCAATCGACCATTGGAAGTGCTCGTCTAACATAGGGTTGATCCCAAGACGACTCTGTAATGCGAGAATAATATTATCTTGATAGGGCGCATTACCCAAAGCAACGCTGATATTACGTAGCCATTTTATATAGCCGATACGGCGAATCGCCGATCCTTCCGTAATACGGAGAAATTTCTCTTCGTCCCATGAAAAAAGATCCAATAGCTCCGGCGTATGCAATGCGGCTCTAGGGCTAAAATCCTCTTCATCCGTCAACTGAGAAAAGCGATTCCACGGGCAGATAAGTTGGCAGTCATCACAGCCATAAATCCGATTACCCATTAGAGGGCGAAACTCTTCGGGGATCGCACTATCGAGTTCAATGGTTAGATAGGAAATACAGCGCCTTGCATCAACAGTATAAGGCTCGACAATTGCACCCGTTGGGCAAGTTGTCATACAAGCAACGCAGCGCCCGCACTGCTCTTCAACGGGTTGATCAACGGGTAGAGGAAGATTGACAAGCAATTCGCCAAGGAAAAACCATGAGCCTGAATGTTGGTTAAGCACCAGTGAGTGCTTACCCGTCCAGCCTAAACCCGCTTTGACAGCAAGCGGGCGTTCTAGGATAGGTGCCGAGTCAACAAAAGGGCGAAAATTCAAATCATCGGAGCATTCAAACTGGCTGCAATACTCGAGGATCCGATCACTAAGCACTTTTAAGCGTTTTTTTAATAGCTTATGATAATCGCGACCAAGGGCGTAGCGGCTGACATAGCCTAGTTCTGGATTGTTTAGCGTGCTGGCAAAAGCTGCCTTAGCAGGAAGGTAGTTCATTCGAACACTAATGACACGCAGTGTGCTGGGGTGTAATTCATGGGGTCTCGCCCGCATCATACCATGGCGCTTCATCCACTCCATTTCTCCATGATATTGTTTATCCAGCCATGCTTGGAGCTTGGGTTCTTCAAGGGTAAGATCCGTATCGCAAATACCGACTTGTTGAAAGCCAGCATCGATGCCCCATTGTTTAATATTTTGGGCAAGAAGGTCGAGATCGAGGCGTGTGGACATGGGAAATATCTAGGTAAAAGTGGATTCGCAGGCACTCTAACACGATCATTGGATTTCTCAAAATCTACGGATCGCGTTGGCACGATCTTGCTCGGAAATGTCCGATCTCGATGTTCCAACAATGTTAAATAACACAAATAGATCTGCTTGAGTTAAAATAGGCGTTAATATCAATATTGAATGAATTTTATCATTATAATTGGCTTCGCTAACTATGAAAGAACGCACAGTACAACTTGCTAATGAAGAGCAAACAGTCGCGCTTGGGCGCACGATCGCTATGGCCTGTAAACAAGGCGCAGTTATTAACCTGTATGGCGATTTAGGTGCAGGAAAAACCACATTTAGTCGTGGATTTTTACAAGCATTGGGCCATCAAGGCCATGTAAAAAGCCCAACCTATACACTCGTTGAGCCTTATGAATTAGCGGATAGACACGTTTTTCACTTTGATCTGTATCGCTTAGCCGATCCTGAAGAACTTGAGTTTATGGGGATCCGCGACTATTTTTCAGACAACTCAGTTTGTTTAGTGGAATGGCCACAGCAGGGTAAAGGCTTCTTACCTGAAGCGGATCTGGAGATCCATTTAACCTATCAAGATGAAGGGCGTCAGGCTCGGGTTGTCGCTTTTTCGACAACCGGAGAGTCGTTATTGGAAGCGTTAACGGTATTCTAAGGAACATATAGCTCATGATGAATGCATCGATGAACAGAATAACTACCAAGGGTATTTTTTCTCTTTTCTTATTATTGATGATGTTTGCTCTGGCTCTGGTGACATCAACCGCCAAAGCTGCATCTCTCTCTAATATTCAAGTTAGTAATAGCCCTTCACAGGCGCAAGTGACATTAACATTTGTTGATGGAAAGCCTGATTATTCCTACTTCCCGTTGCACTCACCAGAACGCTTAGTGATTGATGTTCAGCAACGTGGTGAAATTATTGGCTTACCACTTAAGCTACCGAAAGGGGACTTGGTGAAGCAAGTTCGCGCTAGCCAAGCACCTGATAGTCAGCACAAACGTATCGTCCTTGAGCTTTCTCAAGCGGCAAAAACTAAAGCGGTTGTTCAGCAGGTATCAGGTCAATACCAAGTTGTCTTTACTGTATCAACAGGTAAAGGACAGACATCAAATTCATATAATAATACTGTGATGCCAGCTCAGCCGACGGCAACGCCATCTACACGTAATTCGCAGCCCGTTCAGCCCGTGCAAGAAAAACCATTAAAAATGAATGCGCCAGCGGCGGCGTCATCGACCACGCCATCAACCCCTGCAACACCAACCAAAACCTTGCCAAAAGGCACTAAGCAGGTGGTGATTGCGATTGATGCGGGTCATGGTGGAAAAGACCCAGGTGCGATTGGTAAAAACGGTTATAAAGAAAAAGACGTGACACTAAGTGTGGCGCGTAAATTGTATCAAAAACTGGATGCAGATCCGATGTTTAAGCCTGTAATGACAAGGGACGGAGACTATTTTATTTCCGTCAGCGGTCGTTCAGACGTTGCTCGTAAGAAAGGCGCCAACATGCTGGTTTCTATTCATGCTGATTCAGCACCAAACAGTAGCGCTCGTGGGGCATCCGTTTGGGTACTATCTAATCGCCGAGCAAACAGTGAATTAGGTAGTTGGTTGGAGCAACGTGAAAAACAATCTGAACTTCTTGGTGGGGCGGGTGACGCACTTAGTGGTGCAGATCCGTATTTAAGCCAAGCGGTATTGGATTTACAGTTTGGGCACTCACAACGTGTGGGTTACGATGTTGCCGTTCATGTCATTCAGCAGCTCAGAAAAATTGGTAATATTCATAAGAAAACGCCAGAACATGCGAGCCTTGGCGTACTACGTTCTCCCGATATTCCATCCATTTTAGTGGAAACTGGGTTTATCAGTAATACATCCGAAGAGCAGCTATTGAAGTCCAATGATTATCAAGAAAAAGTGGCTGATGGTATTCACCAAGGGTTACGTCAGTACTTTTTAGCGAATCCGCTGCAAGCAGCGCCAAAATAAGTGAATTAGGTTATGGCAATCCAGATCCTTTCTCCTCAATTAGCGAACCAAATAGCGGCGGGTGAAGTGGTCGAAAGACCCGCCTCCGTGGTTAAAGAGTTAGTCGAAAATAGTCTTGATTCAGGGGCAACTCGTATCGATATCGAGATTGAGCGAGGAGGGGAAAAGCTGATCCGTATTCGAGATAATGGCTGTGGGATCAACAAAGATGAGTTGATCCTCGCTTTAGCGCGCCATGCCACCAGTAAAATTGCGACATTAGATGACCTTGAAGCTATCATGAGCATGGGGTTCCGTGGGGAAGCCCTTGCCAGTATTAGCTCTGTTTCCCGCCTGACATTAACCTCCAAACCTGCAGAGCAAACTGAGGCATGGCAATCCTATGCAGAAGGTCGTGACATGCAGGTGACCGTAAAACCCGCAGCCCATCCAAATGGCACTACAGTCGAAGTGCTGGATCTTTTTTACAATACGCCAGCGCGTCGCAAATTTATGCGCACAGAAAAAACCGAGTTTGGGCATATTGATGAAATCGTGCGTCGAATTGCACTTTCCCGCCCTGATGTAGCGATTAATTTGTCGCACAATGGCAAGTTAGTTAAGCAGTATCGTGCAGCGCAAGATGCCAACCAGCAAGAGCGCCGTTTAGGCACAATCTGTGGAACGGGCTTTATGCAAGGCGCGTTAGCGCTTTCATGGGAGCACAGTGATTTAGGAATCAAAGGCTGGGTGGTTACACCATCAACGACGTCTAGCGGAGTCAGTGATATTCAGTATTGCTATGTGAATGGTCGTATGATGCGCGATAAGCTGATCAACCATGCGATCCGTCAAGCTTATGAAGGTCATTTGGATGAGAATCAACAACCTGCTTATGTGCTGTATTTGACCATCGATCCAAAGCAAGTGGATGTGAACGTCCATCCCGCTAAACATGAGGTGCGTTTTCATCAAGCCAGATTAGTGCATGATTTCATTTATCAAGCGGTACGTACTGTATTGCTTAATGCGCTGACGGAAAATGAACTTCCTGGAATAGAGCCAGTATCCAATGAAGTTGAAAACCGTGCATCTGCAGGAGATAACTACTTTGCATCTCCTGCTTCACCAGAAATAGATAAACCGCAAGGATCTCAACGGATTCATGCTAAAGAGCCTTCACTTTCTTATGATGAACCACGAAGTGAATCAGTAATGGGCAAAAGTCGCTCTTTTGCTTCAGACAATGCAGACAAATCCAGCCCAGTACCAAGCTATAACCGTTCACAACCAAACTACAGCCGCCCAGAGCCAAGCTATGAACGCAAAACGGGAGAGCTATATCAACGTTTGATGTCGATTCCCGTTGCGCCTGAAGATAAAAAACCATTATTTCCTGAAAGAAAGCCGTTGAGTGTCAATGTTGTAGACAGCCAATCTGTAGCGAAAAGTGCGGATAACTACCAATTCGGTAAAGTATTGACAATTTACGCAAAAAACTTTGCATTAATTGAGTCTTCATTAGGGATAATCCTGTTATCCTTGAATGAAGCGAATTACTTACTCAAGCTGGCTCAATTAACGCCAGAAAATGGTGGATTAAAACCTCAACCGTTGCTAATTCCCTTAAAATTGTCACTAAAAAGTGACGAAATAGAGGTTTTGCAACGTTATAAGGAACAATTGACACTATTTGGTATCGATGCCTCGATATTTCATGGAAAAGTAACAATTCATACGGTATCGTTACCGTTAAGAACGCAAAATTTATCGCAGCTTTTTTCTGATTTAATCGTATTTTTGTCAGCAAAAGAGAGTGTCTCGAATGAAAATATCGCGAAATGGCTAGCAAATGCGATTTCTCAGGCAAAAAACGAAGAAAGTTGGAGTTTGGCGCAAGCAGTTCAATTACTGGCTGATGTTGAGCGGATCTGTCCGCAGTGGGTTACAAATCCACCGCCAACATTATTACAATTAATTAATTTACAACCCGTGGTAGCTACACTGACAAATGAGTGATTTAGTAACTCAACAAAAACCAAATGCCATCTTCTTAATGGGGCCAACGGCTTCGGGCAAAACGGCATTGGCCATCGAATTACGCAAGCATTTGCCTGTGGAGATTATTAGTGTCGATTCGGCATTGATTTATCGAGGAATGGATATTGGTACCGCGAAGCCTACTCAAGAAGAGCTTAGCCAAGCCCCGCATCATTTGATAGATATCCTCGATCCATCTCAGCCTTATTCTGCGGCTGATTTTCGTCGTGATGCATTAAATGTAATGGATGAAATTTCGTCTCAAGGTAAGATTCCATTACTGGTCGGCGGCACTATGCTTTATTTTAAAGCCTTATTAGAAGGGTTATCACCGCTGCCATCAGCCTCTCCAGAAGTTCGTGAGGCAATTGAGAAGATAGCGCAAGAACAAGGTTGGGGTGAGGTTCATCGTCGTTTGGCTGAGGTCGATCCCGTCTCTGCGGCACGTATTCATCCTAATGATCCACAAAGATTATCCCGAGCTTTAGAGGTACATCTCATTTCGGGACAAACTTTGACTGAAATGACTCAAACAGCAGGCACAGAATTGCCTTATAATGTGTTTCAGTTTGCTATTGAGCCACAAGATCGTAAAATTTTACATGAGCGTATCGAACGTCGTTTTCGTTTAATGCTAGAAGCAGGGTTTGAAGACGAAGTTAAAGCGCTATACCAACGAGGTGATCTTCATGTTGATTTACCTTCCATTCGTTGTGTAGGTTATCGGCAAATGTGGTCTTATCTCGATGGTGAAATAGATTATGATGAAATGGTTTATCGAGGGATTTGCGCGACGCGCCAATTGGCTAAACGGCAGATCACTTGGTTGAGAAGCTGGGACAATGTTCATCGGTTAGATAGTGAACAACCTCAGCAAGCGCTTGACACCGTTATACAGGTTATTAGTGCATAGGGCTATTCTTTGTGTACAATTAAAGCGTTAAGCGTAATTTTTGAGTAGTAATTTTTAGGAATCGTAAGATTCTCATTTAAAAAACAACAAAATAAGGAAAACATAGAATGGCTAAGGGGCAATCTTTGCAAGATCCGTTCCTGAACGCATTACGTCGTGAAAGGGTTCCGGTCTCTATTTATTTAGTTAATGGTATTAAATTGCAGGGTCAAATCGAATCTTTTGACCAATTTGTTATTTTGCTGAAAAACACAGTTAGCCAGATGGTTTATAAACACGCTATCTCTACTGTGGTTCCAGCACGCCCTGTTTCTCATCATAGCGGTACTGGTACTGCTGGCGCTGGCAATGGCAACTACCACGGTGGTGCTTCTGCTGGGCAAGATGGCGAATCAGCTGAGTAAGACTGTACGCTAAAAACAAGGAAAGCATGGGTAGGGAGACTATACCTGTGTTTTTCCTTTGCAATTATTGTTTAGCCTAAGAGGTTACACCTTGTTTGATAGGTATGAAGGCGGTGAACTAGCTGTACTGGTTCATGTCTTTTTTGATCAAGAAAAAGACGTTGATAATTTAGCAGAATTTGAGTCTTTAGTGACGTCTGCTGGCGTTAAACCTGTACAAATAGTAACTGGCAGCCGTAAGGCTCCCCACCCAAAATTTTTCGTTGGGGAAGGGAAAGCTGAAGAAATCGCTGAAGCCGTCGAAGCTAGTGGTGCGGATGTGGTGCTATTTAACCACACGCTTAGCCCTGCTCAAGAACGTAATCTCGAACGGGTTTGCCAATGTAAGGTCGTTGATCGTACAGGGGTAATTTTAGATATATTTGCACAACGTGCGCGTACGCATGAAGGTAAACTTCAAGTTGAATTAGCTCAATTACGGCATTTATCCACTCGCTTAGTGAGAGGATGGACGCACCTTGAGCGACAAAAAGGCGGGATTGGTTTACGTGGTCCCGGCGAAACTCAGCTTGAAACTGACCGCCGATTACTCAGAGATAAAATCAAACAGATTTTATCTCGTCTCGGACGAGTCGAAAAACAGCGTGAGCAAGGTCGCCAATCAAGAAGCAAAGCAGATATTCCAACTGTTTCCTTGGTGGGCTATACCAACGCCGGAAAATCCAGTTTATTTAATCGGATGACGTCGGCAGATGTTTACGCAGCAGACCAACTGTTTGCTACGTTAGATCCTACTTTACGTCGTATCGATGTTGATGATGTAGGAACTGTCGTTTTAGCGGACACCGTGGGTTTTATTCGCCACCTTCCACATGATCTAGTTGCTGCATTTAAAGCAACTCTGCAAGAAACACGTGAAGCCACTTTACTACTCCATGTGATTGATGCAGTTGATGTCCGACTGGATGAAAATATCCAAGCGGTTGACAGTGTGCTGGAAGAAATCGAAGCAAATGAAATCCCAACACTTTTAGTGATGAACAAAGTTGATATGCTCGGCGATTTTGTCCCGCGTATTGACAGAGATGAGGATAACAAGCCGGTTCGTGTCTGGGTTTCAGCGCAAACAGGTGAAGGTATCCCTTTGTTGCTTCAAGCATTAACGGAATGCCTTTCAGGTGAGATCGCACATTTTGAATTGCGTTTACCGCCGAATGAAGGTCGCTTACGGAGTCGTTTTTATCAACTTCAATCCATCGAACGTGAATGGCAAGAAGAAGACGGCACTATTGGACTTGAGGTGCGTATGCCAATGGTGGATTGGCGACGTTTATGTAAGCAGGAGCAACAATTACCTAACTATGTTGTTTAAAAATGATGTTAAAACAGTTAGTTGACTGAATTAACCGCAACACAGTTAGGCAATGGAATTGATATTAAGAGCCCAATATCCTCGACTTGATTCAAGACGCCCATGGGTGAAATGAATGATGAGAAATATCGCTCTTAGCCCTAAAAATCAATCATAAAGAATGGAGCTAAAACATGGCGTGGAATCAGCCCGGTAATGACGGACAAGACCGCGATCCGTGGGGAAGCGGCAATAAAGGCAGCAACTCTGGCGGGAACAAAGGTGGTCGGAAACCTGGGGCTTATGATCTCGACGATCTCTTTCGTAAAATAGGCAGCAAGCTTGGCGGCGGCGGTAATAAAGGCGGCGGCGGTGAAGGTAACAACAAACAGCCATCACAGCTGAGCGGTCGTCTAGGTATGTTAGCACTTGCTGCGGTTGTCGTAGTATGGGCTGGCTCAGGCTTCTATACCATTAAAGAAAGTGACCGTGGCGTAGTATTACGTTTTGGTGAATATAGTGGTGTTGTTGGACCTGGTCTGAACTGGAAACCAACGTTTATCGATCAAGTCATTCCTGTGAACGTTGAAACTGTTCGCGAGCAAGCGACTAACGGTATGATGCTGACATCAGATGAAAACGTTATCCGCGTTGAAATGAACGTCCAGTATCGTGTTACTGATCCTGCTCAATACCTGTTCAGCGTAACTAATCCTGATAATAGCCTGCGTCAAGCGCTGGATAGTGCGGTGCGTGGCGTTATTGGTCAATCTGCTATGGAGCAAGTATTGACTACGAATCGAGCCTTTATCCGTGATGTTACGCAGAAAGAGCTAGAAGCTACGATTGCACCATACAAAATGGGTATTACCCTGCTGGACGTCAACTTCCAAGCGGCTCGTCCGCCAGAAGATGTTAAAGCGGCGTTTGATGATGTAATCTCCGCAAGGGAAGAAGAACAAAAAACAATTCGTGAAGCGCACGCTTACCGAAATGAAGTTCTGCCTCTCGCGAAAGGTAACGCGCAACGTATGATCGAAGAAGCTGAAGCTTACAAGGCGAGCGTCGTCTTCAAAGCAGAGGGTGAGGTCGCAAGCTTTGCGAAAATGCTACCTGAATATCGTGCTGCACCAGAAATTACCCGCGAGCGTTTATACATCGAAACGATGGAACGCGTATTAGCAAATACACGTAAAGTAATTGCTAATGATAAGAGCAACAGCATGTTAGTCCTGCCGTTGGATCAAATCATGCGTGGTGCGACGGGCAATACGCCTGCGGCGCCAAAAGTGAATCAGTCAGCAAGAATGACGAACTCAACGAACAATTCATCTTCTACGAGTTCAGCACCTGCGCAGCCAAACAATTCTGTGCGTGGTGATGCAGTTAGAGTTGGGAGACAATAATCATGCGTAAGTCATTTATTTTTGTAGTGATTGCTGTTTTAGCCGTTGCCTACGCATCAATCTTTATTGTTCCTCAAACTGAGCGCGGTATTGTATTACGCTTTGGTAAGGTTTTACGTGATTCTGAGAATAAACCCATCGTTTATGAACCAGGTCTGCATTTCAAAGTTCCATTTATTGAAACTGTAAAAATGCTAGATGCACGTATTCAAACGTTAGAAATTCAAGCTGACCGTTACCTGACTAGCGAAAACAAAGACTTAATGGTGGATTCATACCTGAAATGGCGTGTTACTGATTTCAGCCGTTACTATGTAGCGACTGGCGGCGGTAACCCATTCCAAGCAGAAACCCTGTTAAAACGTAAGTTCAGTGACCGTTTACGTTCTGAGTTTGGTCGTTTAAGCGTTAAAGACATCATCACTGACTCTCGTGGTCGTTTAACCGTTGATGTTCGCGATGCACTGAACAAAGGTACAGCAACTGACGAAGCAACCAAAGACGCTGATGCTGCAATTGCAGATGCGGCGGCTCGCGTTGAAAAAGAAACTAACTTGAAGCCACTGGTTGTTAACGCAAACAGTATGGCGGCGTTAGGTATCGAAGTGGTTGACGTGCGTATCAAACGTATTGAATTACCAAATGAAGTTTCTGAAGCCATCTATGCACGTATGCGTGCAGAGCGTGAAGCGGTAGCGCGTCAGCATCGTTCACAAGGTCAAGAAGAAGCAACTAAAATTCGTGCGGTAGCGGATAAGACAGTAACAGAAACACTGGCAGAATCAGAGCGTACAGCGCTGACCCTGCGAGGTGAAGGTGATGCAATGGCAACGAAACTGTTTGCTGATGCATTCAACCAAGACCCAGAGTTTTATGCCTTTATTCGTAGCCTGCGTGCTTATGAGCAGAGCTTCAAGAACGGTGATGATGTGATGGTGCTTAGCCCAGACACTGATTTCTTCCGTTTTATGAAGGCGCCAACTAAGCTGCGTTCAACGGATTAAATGATAAACAGATTAAGTTACGTGCAACGAGCTTAAATTACTGTTAATCTAATAAAGAAAAGCCCGCTTCGGTGGGCTTTTTTTCGCCTGTCGTTTTAAGTGATGGATTTTTCAGGGAAAATTTGAGCTGCTCAGGTTGGGAAAATTCACTTTGAGTCTACGACAGAAATAAAACTACCATTTTACTTGCTTTCTAGAAAAAAATTTTTGTAATGCCAAAATATCACTGGAACAGTTCATTTTTGATGGTAGAATTCATTTTTAAGCAACCGAGTGTATTTCGAAATGGGTAAGAACGTTGTCGTACTGGGCACCCAATGGGGTGACGAAGGGAAGGGCAAGATCGTTGACTTGCTGACAGAACGAGCTAAATATGTAGTTCGCTATCAGGGCGGCCATAATGCTGGCCATACTCTTGTTGTAAACGGTGAAAAAACCGTTCTCCACTTAATTCCATCCGGTATTCTTCGTGAAAATGTCATCAGCATCATTGCTAATGGTGTTGTTCTTGCGCCTGATGCTTTAATGAAAGAGATGAAAGAACTGGAAGATCGCGGTGTTCCTGTTCGTGAGCGTTTACGTATCTCTGAAGCATGCCCACTGATCCTGCCTTATCACATCGCATTAGACAATGCGCGTGAAAAAGCGCGTGGAGCAAAAGCTATCGGTACAACTGGTCGTGGCATCGGTCCTGCATACGAAGATAAAGTTGCACGTCGCGGTCTGCGTGTTGGTGACTTATTCGATAAAGCAACTTTCGCTGAAAAATTAAAAGAAATCATCGAATACCATAACTTCCAACTGGTTCACTACTACAAAGAGCCAGCGGTTGATTACCAAAAAACGTTAGATTACGTCATGTCAGTTGCAGACCTTCTGACTAGCATGGTAATTGATGTTTCTGATTTGCTCTACAAAGCGCATCAGAAGAATGAATTAGTGATGTTTGAAGGTGCACAAGGTACGCTGCTGGATATCGACCACGGTACTTATCCGTATGTAACTTCTTCAAACACAACAGCGGGTGGTGTTGCAACAGGCTCAGGCTTAGGTCCACGTTATGTGAACTACGTTCTGGGGATCATCAAAGCTTACTCAACACGTGTTGGTGCGGGTCCATTCCCAACTGAACTGTTTGATGAAACGGGTGAATTCCTGCGTGAGAAAGGCCAAGAATTCGGTGCAACCACTGGTCGTAAACGTCGTACTGGTTGGTTAGACATCGTGGCTATCAACCGTGCTGTACAAATTAACTCCCTGTCAGGTTTCTGCTTAACTAAACTGGACGTTTTAGACGGTTTAGAAGAAGTGAAAATCTGTGTTGGCTACCGTCGTCCAGATGGCAAAGTGTTAGAAACAACACCTTTAGCCGCCGATGAGTGGGTTGGTTTAGAGCCAGTTTACGAAAGCATGCCAGGCTGGAGCGAAACGACTTTCGGCGTTAAAGAAAGAGCGTTACTACCGCAAGCAGCTTTAGATTACATCCAACGCATTGAAGAATTGACGGGCATTCCTGTTGATATTATTTCAACTGGTCCAGACCGTTCAGAAACGATGATCCTGCGTGATCCGTTTGACGTTGAGTAATAGACAGAACAGCGCTCACTGAGCGCTGTTTTTTTATCTCTCCCATTTTCCTTCCGATGAATTCCTTTTTGATAAAACGCTAAAATTTTCAGATAATATCCATCAAGTTGAACATTATGTGCCATTGCAAGCATCTTTACGGGCAAGGATGGGCTAGACTAAAACTAAGGCGATATACTGTAGAAAATCGTTCAAATTGACCGTTAGATGGTAGCCAAAAAAACAAATATAACGAAAATGGCAGATAAGTATTTCACTACATACTGTAGTACCAAAAATTTTTGAGGTGATTGTGCAGCTGACAAGTTTTACTGATTATGGGTTACGCGCCCTAATTTATTTAGCCGCCCTAGAAAAAGGGCAAATGACGAGTATTACACAAGTCACTGAAGTGTATGGTGTTTCTCGTAATCACATGGTTAAAATTATTAATCAGCTAAGCCACCTTGGCTATGTAAAAGCCACCCGTGGTAAAAATGGCGGGATCGCACTGGGTCAACCGGCGGAATCCATTCGGATCGGTGATGTTGTCCGCGCATTAGAACCACTCACTCTAGTCAATTGTAGTGGCGAATTTTGCCATATTACGCCCGCTTGCCGCCTAAAAGGTGTATTGCAAAAGGCGATACAACAATTTTTACAAGAACTAGACCAATATACGCTAGCGGACATGGTCAAAGATAATAGTCCGCTGTATCAATTACTGCTCGATTAATGTCTCAGTAATTTATCACTCTGATGACAATGGAGGTAACAATGTCAAACGATCCTTTTCAGGAAAGAGAAGCAGAAAAATACGAATCCCCAATTCCGAGTAGAGAGTTTATTTTAGATCTCTTATCTAAGCGCACAGCACCTGCAAACCGTGAAGAAATTGCACAGCTACTCAACCTCTCTACGGAAGATGAATTGGAAGCATTGCGTCGTCGCTTACGTGCGATGGAACGTGATGGACAGTTAGTTTTCACTCGCCGCAAATGTTATGCATTACCAGAGCGTATTGACCTATTAAAAGGTAAAGTTATTGGTCACCGTGATGGTTATGGTTTCTTGCGTGTCGAAGGTAAAAAAGAAGATTACTACTTATCTCAAGATGAGATGAAGCGCGCTTTACATGGTGATGTGATTTTGGCTCAACCTTATGGTCAAGACCGTAAAGGGCGTACTGAAGTGCGTGTTGTACGTGTATTAGAGCCGCGCAATAACCAAATTGTTGGACGCTATTTTATTGAAGCGGGAATGGGGTTTGTTGTTCCTGATGATAGCCGTTTAAGTTTCGATATTTTAATTCCGAAAGACAAACAGTGTGGCGCCCGTATGGGTAACGTGGTGGTGGTAGAATTAGAAACTCGCCCACAACGCCGCTCTCAAGCTGTTGGGAATATTATTGAAGTACTCGGTGAGACTATGGGTACGGGTATGGCGGTAGAAATCGCATTACGTACTCATGAAATTCCGCACTCTTGGCCGCCACAAGTGACAAAGCAAGTGGCTGATTACAGTGAAACAGTCCCTGAAGCTGCGAAGAAAGGGCGTGTGGATCTACGCGATCTTCCACTCGTTACCATCGATGGCGAAGACGCTCGTGACTTCGATGACGCCGTTTACTGTGCACCGAAAAAAGGTGGCGGTTGGCGTTTATGGGTGGCGATTGCGGATGTGAGCTATTATGTCCGCCCACAAACGGCACTGGATACGGAAGCCCATAGCCGTGGTAACTCGGTCTACTTCCCATCCCAAGTTGTGCCAATGCTACCGGAAGTGCTGTCTAACGGATTATGTTCACTAAACCCAGGCGTAGATCGTCTGTGTATGGTATGTGAAATGACGGTTTCGGCATCTGGAAAACTTTCTTCATATAAATTCTATGAAGCGGTGATGAGCTCCCACGCGCGTTTAACCTACACCAAAGTGTGGAAAATGCTGCAAGGGGATGAAGAGCTACGCGAGCATTACAAAGCGTTAGTGCCTCATATCGAGCATTTACACCAATTATACAAAGCGTTAGATGCAGCACGTATTGAGCGTGGCGCTATCTCGTTTGAGTCTGAAGAAGCCAAATTTATCTTCAATGCGGAACGTCGCATTGAGCGTATTGAGCCTGTAGAGCGTAATGATGCACACAAATTAATTGAAGAGTGCATGATTTTAGCTAATATTGCGGCGGCGCGATTTGTTGAAAAAAAAACGAAGAGCCTGCTCTATACCGTGTGCATGACCGTCCGAAAGAAGAGAGCGTTATGAACTTACGCTCAGTATTCAGCGAGTTAGGTTTAACACTGCCGGGTGGCATGAAGCCAGAGCCAAGAGATTACGCCCAAGTAATGAACGAAGTGGCTGAGCGCCCAGACCATGAGCTATTGCAGACCATGATTTTGCGTTCAATGAAGCAAGCGATTTATGATCCAGAAAACCGCGGTCACTTTGGTTTAGGTCTAAAATCGTATGCGCACTTTACCTCGCCAATTCGTCGTTATCCTGACTTAAGCTTGCACCGTGGTATTAAATACTTACTGGCAAAAGAGCATGGTCATGGAGATAAGCGCTGGACGGAAACGGGCGGATGGCACTCCGATATGGACAGCATGCTGCAATTGGGTGAGCACTGCTCACTGACCGAGCGCCGCGCAGATGAAGCTACCCGTGACGTCGCAGATTGGTTAAAATGTGACTTCATGCAAGACCAAGTGGGACAAGTATTTACTGGACTTATCACTAGCGTGACAGGTTTCGGTTTCTTTGTTCGCTTAAATGACCTATTCATTGATGGCTTAGTGCATATCTCAACCCTCGATAACGACTATTATCGTTATGACGCGGTTGGACAGCGCTTAATCGGTGAATCTTCCGGTACAACTTATCGCCTTGGCGATGAAGTGGAAATCCGTGTAGAAGCGGTACATATGGATGAGCGCACCATTGATTTTGCTTTAATTTCAACGACACGAAAAGCGAAAAACCCGGGCAAAACCACGCGGGATAAGATGAAGAAAGAAGTTAAAAATGCGACACGTTCAGCCCGTCGAAAAGGCGATGTGAGCAAAGAAAAAAACTTCGAACCTGATTCTGCATTTCGTCGTTCAGAGAAAAAAGGCAAGAAAGACAGCAAAGACGCTAAACCTGAAGGTAAAGGAAACGGTAAAGCGAAAAGCAAAAAGCCGTCCGATAAAACCAAAAAAATCAGTGCCAAGTTAAAAGCAAAACGCGTGGCGAAAAAATCCCAAAAACAAGAGGGATAAGCGCGTTTCATGATACAAGGTGGCGGGCAATCGCCACCTTTTGATTTTCCACCTATTTAATGTTCTCAACCTAAAAGATATTTATGAGCGAAATTATTTATGGCATTCACGCAGTGAAAGCCCTGCTTGAGCGTTCTCCGCAACGTATTAAAGAAGTCTATATTTTAAAAGGTCGTGAAGACCGCCGCCTGATGCCTATCGTTCATGAAATCGAAGCGTTGGGGATTGTGGTGCAAGTGGCAAATCGCCAATGGATGGACGCACAAACTGAAGGTGCAGTACACCAAGGGATTATCGCCAATGTGTTAGCCGGTAAACAGTATCAAGAAGGGGATCTTCCAGATTTACTGGAAAGCACCGAATCGCCATTTTTACTGATCCTCGACGGTGTGACTGACCCACATAACTTAGGTGCGTGTTTACGTAGTGCAGACGCAGCCGGTGTTCATGCAGTGATTGTTCCTAAAGACAAATCCGCACAATTGAACGCAACCGCGAAGAAAGTGGCATGTGGTGCAGCGGAAAATGTTCCGCTGATCCGTGTGACTAACTTGGCAAGAACCTTACGTTTACTGCAAGAGTACAATGTGTGGATTGTCGGCACCGCCGGCGAAGCTGACCATAACTTGTATCAAAGTAAACTGACTGGCGCTATCGCATTAGTGATGGGCGCGGAAGGTGAAGGTATGCGTCGTTTGACTCGCGAACATTGCGACGAGCTGATTAGCATCCCAATGGCGGGCTCAGTTTCATCGCTGAACGTCTCTGTGGCAACGGGCGTGTGCCTGTTTGAAGCAGTACGTCAACGCATTGCCAAATAAATCATAAAATAATTTTTGCTTAATTTGTCCCCATCTCTTGAGTTTTTTATCTGGGATGGGTATAGTTACGCGTCAATTTTTTAGCCGCACTCAACAAGTTCCTTGCCTCCGCGGGCCGCGGTTAACCCAGACAGGAGGCTAATAATCCGTAAGGAGCAACTACTAATGCGTCATTACGAAATCGTTTTTATGGTCCATCCTGACCAAAGCGAACAGGTTCCGGGCATGATCGAGCGTTACAGTGCTGTTATCACTAACGCACAAGGTCAGATTCACCGTCTGGAAGACTGGGGCCGTCGTCAACTGGCTTACCCAATCAACAAACTGCACAAAGCTCACTATGTTCTGCTGAACGTAGAAGCTCCACAGGAAGCGATTGATGAGCTGGAAACTAACTTCCGCTTCAACGATGCCGTTATCCGCAGCATGGTTATGCGCTTAAAACACGCAGTAACAGAAGCTTCTCCAATGGTCAAAGCCAAAGACGAACGTCGCGGCCGTGACATGTCTGATGATTATCAAGACGAAGAAGCAGAAGAAACTGGGGATTCTGAAGAGTAATTGCTCAGGTGATCACTAATCGTCTAGTGCTGACAGGCACAGTCTGTAAAGCATTGATTCGAAAAGTGAGTCCGTCCGGCATTCCACATTGCCAGTTTGTTTTAGAACATCGTTCTGGACAACAGGAAGCTGGAATGTCACGGCAAGCATGGTGCAGAATGCCCGTCATTGCCAGCGGACAAGCCTTACAAACCCATACTCACAGTATAACGGTCGGCAGTCTGATTACTGTTACAGGTTTCATTAGTACCCATCAGGGACGTAATGGAATCAGTAAATTAGTCTTACATGCCGAGCAGATTGATTTGATAGATTCTGGAGACTAGCCATATGGCACGTTATTTCCGTCGTCGCAAGTTCTGCCGTTTCACAGCGGAAGGCGTTCAAGAGATCGACTATAAAGATATCGCAACGCTGAAAAACTATATCACTGAAAGTGGTAAAATTGTACCAAGCCGTATCACCGGTACTCGTGCAAAATATCAACGCCAGCTCGCTCGTGCTATCAAGCGCGCTCGCTACCTGTCTCTGTTACCATACACTGATCGTCATCAGTAATTGGTACAGTCCATTAACGACTAATAGAGGATAAGGTAATGCAAGTTATTCTGCTTGATAAAGTAGCTAACCTAGGTAGCCTGGGTGACCAAGTTAACGTTAAATCGGGCTACGCTCGTAACTTCTTAGTACCACAGGGCAAAGCTGTTCCTGCAACTAAGAAAAACGTTGAATTCTTCGAAGCTCGCCGCGCTGAACTGGAAGCTAAATTAGCTGACGTTCTGGCAGCAGCACAGGCTCGTGCAGCAGCTGTTACTGCGCTGGGTTCTGTTACTCTGGCTTCTAAAGCTGGTGACGAAGGTAAACTGTTCGGTTCAATCGGTACTCGTGACATCGCTGACGCAATCACTGCGGCTGGCGTTAAAGTTGCGAAAAGCGAAGTTCGCCTGCCAAACGGCGTTCTGCGTACTACTGGTGACCACGAAGTTCACTTCCAGTTACACAGCGATGTTTTCGCAGAGCTGAACGTTATCATCGTTGCTGAGTAATCAATAATGATGATAGTTGCCACTGTTAACGCGGTGGCACAATAAAAAAACACCGGGAATCCGGTGTTTTTTTATTTCTAGCATATCTAAAACTTACTGATTAACTGAACATTGGTAATCCAGTAATTCTCCTGCACTACCTAAATTAAACTGCCAAACATCCATCCGATTCGCTAATAATACCATCGAACCATCTTTCAGCTCCGTCACCGCCAGTCCATAGTTCCCCATGTTGTCATTATGTGCTTGAACATATTCATTTAGCTGCTTGAAAGGGCTTTGTTGGCTATCTAACTTTTTCGCCCAATATTCATGCCCTTCCAATTCCACTGGAAAAACATGCCACTCAGATTTAATCGCATCTGCATGTTGGTTAACTAGCTCAATAACCTGCGGTTTTAGGCAAGCAATATGGATATGAAGTTGATCTTGGGAACGCCCATATTGTGAATTAATCGCTAAAGCGAGTTTATCATCGCTAATAACGGGTTGACCCGCGGGGCTAACACTCTCACGTTCATTCCAGGCAAGCGTAAAGTAATCCGGACTATTATCTTCGAGTAATAAAGGGGATTCGATACCACTGACTTTATCGGTTGGCAGTACCAAATTATGAACCGGGCCTTTTTTATCTTTGAAGAGTACATAGCGATTGTCTAAATCCACTTTCATGCAAGATGGATTACGCTGGTCAGGATCATTGATAGCAATGCACTGCTGGCTAATGATATTCCACAGCCCATCTGCATGGTATTTAATCCATGAAATATAGCCAATAAGACTGAGTAGTAGGAGTAAAACTACGGCGGCAATAATTTTAATGAGCTTCTTTTTGCAGGTATTGTTGTTTTTCTGCATAGATTGTCCTGTTCTTTTCCCTGTTTAACTATTAAGTGTAATAAAGAACAGTGATTATACGTAGTTTATGGTGAGAAATGTCATCAAATAACGTCTCAATTGAATTTTTATTCTGAAAATAAAAGAAAGGTCGGGGTATTGTATGAAATCCCCGACGTTAAAATATAAATTAAGGTGTTCGGTAATAGCTACCATCGCTTAAGCGTGTAAAGCTATAGGTTTGACCGTTGGTTGCTGTAATTTCCAGCTGTTGAACTTCACCTTTCCCATTGGCTTTCAATCGGATTTTCTGCCCTTGCTGCAAGTTGCTAAGGGGTTTTTCTGAGCCTTCAGCTTTTGCCATGATAAAGGCATCATTTGCCTGCAAGTTATTATCACGAAATAGCTGCGCCAATGTTTTTCCTTTCTGAACGCGATAATTCTGCCATTCATTAGCTGACGGACGAGTGGTTGGTGGCGTGGATGGCTGTGATGGCACGCTGGTGCTTGGCTGCTGTGTCGGCAGAGACGTTTGCGGCTCTTGAATAATTTCAGGCTCACTTGGCAATGGCGGTGATGTCTCTGGGATGTTGGTTGTCGGTTGCTCTGGTTGCGATAACACCGTATCCGGGATTGGATTAGGCTGCGAAGTCGGTGGGATCACGATAGGTTGGTTTGGCACATTGCTTGTATTATTTTGGGTGGAATTAGATTTATCGCCAGTAGGCCAAAATAAGGCAGCAATAACGATCAGCGCTAGAATAGCAATTCCATAGCGATGAAAAGTGGATAGTCTCAACATGACCCCTCCTATATTTGAGGAATAATTAATCACAGACGTTTTAACGCATACTAGCACTATTTACGCGTAAATTAACAAGTTGAAGACTAATTTAGGAGAACACTGAATAATTTAGACAGTTTTATTCTTCCGTTATCGGGTTTAGGTTTACCCATAGGAAAGGGGCTGCTATCCTTGGTTTTTCTCAAAAATGAAATGGGTATTTTCATGGCAAACCAAAACTTTGATTCAGTAGAAGCTCAAGCGAGCTATGGCATTGGTCTACAAATTGGACAGCAATTATTAGAATCAGGACTAGAAGGCTTAGTTCCAGACGCAATTTTAGCGGGTCTGACTGATTCTTTAGAAGGCAACATGCCATCAGTTCCAGTTGAAGCTCTGCATAAAGCACTGCGTGAAATGCACGAGCGTGCAGATGCAGTTCGCCAAGAGCGTCAAAAAGAACTGGCTGCAGAAGGTCAAAAATTCTTAGATGAAAACCAGAAGAAAGACGGCGTATCGACTACTGAGTCTGGTTTGCAATTCTCTGTGATCAACCAAGGTGAAGGCGCAATCCCAGCTCGTTCTGACCGTGTTCGCGTTCATTACACCGGTCGTTTAATTGACGGTACTGTGTTCGACAGTTCCGTACAGCGCGGTCAGCCAGCAGAATTCCCAGTAAGCGGCGTGATCCCTGGTTGGATTGAAGCACTGACATTAATGCCAGTGGGTTCAAAATGGGAATTATACATTCCTCATGAATTAGCTTACGGTGAGCGTGGTGCTGGCGCATCCATTCCGCCATTCAGCACCCTCGTTTTCGAAGTTGAGTTACTGGAAATTTTATAATTTTCTGACTGACTTACAGAAAAGAATAATAGCCTCATTCGCTTGCCATTTTGGTATAGCTAATGAGGCTTTTTTATTAGCGTAAATATTCTGCTCTTGTTACTCTTAAAGGCTTAGTGTCATTAGGGGAAATAAAATGCGCCAACAACTTTGTACGCTTGCCCGAGAGGCGGGTGATGCCATCATGAAAATCTACAATGGGCATGCGCCATTGCGGGTTGAACATAAACAAGATGATTCCCCTGTCACGGCTGCGGATATTGCTGCCCATCAAATCATCAAGAAGGGGCTTTCACGTTTATCACCTGATATCCCTCAACTTTCAGAAGAAGATCCACCAGAATGGTCTGTACGTCGTGATTGGCAACGTTACTGGCTTATTGACCCATTGGATGGAACTAAAGAATTCATTAATCGCAATGGTGACTTCACCGTGAATATTGCGTTAATTGAAAATGGCATTCCAGTCATGGGGGTGGTTTTCGCACCCGCAAAAGGTTTGATGTATTACGCCGAAGGCTCTCAAGCGTGGAAAGAAGAGCATGGACAAGTTCAGCGCATTCACGTCAAAGCTGCGACGCCGCCTGTGGTGGTGATCAGCCGTTCTCATCAAGACCCCCAATTGATGGCGTATCTCGCTAACCTTCCGGAACATCGCACAGCTGAGATAGGTTCATCGCTAAAATTTTGTTTAGTGGCTGAAGGTAGCGCACAGTTATACCCTCGTTTTGGGCCTACCAATATCTGGGATACAGCCGCAGGGCATGCAGTGGCATTAGGTGCAGGGGCAAGCGTGGTGGATTGGCAGGGAAATACACTGGATTATTCCCCGAGAGAGTCTTTTTTGAACCCCGGTTTTGAATGTCGTTAAGATAGCGAAAATAGCAAGATAATAAAAAGTCGGGTAGCTAATGATCAACTTCCCCGACTTGAACAATATGATTTAATGTTTAGTTATCTAATTGCAGCACTTTAGTCGTTGCAGTACGAATATCTAAACATGCTTTTGCATCCTGTTTTAAATCAATTCCATAAGTTGGAATGATAGTCTTCAGGCGTGCTTCCCAACCATCCGCAGAGAGTTGATCTGCAAAGCAGGTTTTCAGTACATTGAGTGCGATAAACGCAGCAGTCGATGCGCCCGGTGATGCACCCATTAATACGGTGAACGATTTATCTGCACTCGTAATCAGCTCAGTACCGAACTCTAATACGCCTTTTTTCACCGGATCAGGTTTAATGATCTGAACGCGTTGACCCGCGACCACTTCTTTCCAATCTTCACGCTGCGCATCAGGATAGAATTTTTGCAGCATAGAGAATTGATGGGCAGACGTTTGCAGCACTTGTCCCACGAGATATTCAGCCAATGACCAATCATCTTTCGCGATGGCAAGCATCGGTTCAATATTGTTCAGTCTGATGGAATCAAACAGATCCAAATAAGATCCATGTTTTAGGAACTTACTCGAGAAACCAGCATACGGTCCAAACAGTAAAGAGCGTTTTCCGCCGATGATACGGGTATCTAAATGCGGTACAGACATCGGTGGTGAGCCCTTATCGGCTTTTCCGTAAACTTTGGCGTGGTGGCGAGCAGCGACTTTTTCATCGTCACAGCGCAACCAAATTCCACTCACAGGGAATCCGCCATAGCCTTTACCTTCCGGAATACCGGATTTTTGCAGTAATTCAATGGCGCGACCACCGGCTCCCACAAACACAAATTTTGCGGACGTGATGGTTTTTTCGTGGGTCAGAAGGTTCTTCACTTCTACATTCCAGTGCCCATCAGGCGTCTGTGTCACATCAATCACTTCATGTTTATAGTGAAGAGAAAACCCTTTTTGTTCGCTCAGTTGCGCCATCAATAAGTGGGTTAAGGCACCGTAATCTACGTCAGCCCCAGTAACGACACGGGTAACCGCAATTTTTTCATTAGGATCACGACCTTCAACCACTAATGGCGCCCACTCATCAATCTGTTTTAGGTCATCGCTGTATTCCATATTATGGTAACAGTGATGGGCAGACATTTGACGGAAACGTTGTTGTAAAAACTTGATGTTGTCTGCACCAGAGACAAAGCTCATGTGTGGACAAGGGTGGATAAAGTCCCGTGGATTTTTGATTTTGCCTTTGGTGACTAAGTAGGACCATAGCTGGCGAGATAGGTCAAATTCAGTGTTTACTTCAAGGGCTTTGCTGATATCTACCGTGCCATCAGGGTTTGGCGGGGTATAGTTCATTTCACAGTTTGCTGCGTGACCTGTTCCCGCGTTATTCCATGGATGGGAACTCTCTTGGGCACAATCATTTAATCTTTCGAATACCGCGATAGTGAGATTTGGCTCCAGCTCTTTAAGAAAAGTGCCGAGCGTGGCGCTCATGATCCCTGCACCGACTAGTGCGATATCAACATTTTCTGCAATGGGTTTAGTCATGGAAATCCCTATTTTTTATTCGGAGTGAAACACAAGTCTGTACCGTCTTGATACACTACATAAGCGCGTCTCCAAGGCTCATCACCAATCAGACGCCATTTGTGTCCTGTTCCGGTGTTGTCTTGAGCAAGCAGAATGTCACCTGGTTTGATAATAAATGTGGAGCCATTTTTGGTTTCGAACTCTAAGGTACCAGTGAGGGTGATTACATAGCGAGGAACGGGGTCTTTATGCCAATCCCACGAGCCACCTGAAACGGTTTCGCGGAAGGTGAGCTCACTGACGGCAATGACAGGGCTTTGGTCATCTCCACGAGCAACACCATTCAGTTCAATGGTGCCTTCTTCAAACAGAGAGTTACCGTCTTCACCTGTCCACATACGAATACAACGGATCATCTTATTTAGCTCCTTAACTTAAGAATAATATTGCTTAATAACTAAGATAATATTCAGTGTTTCGATTTTTACCTTAACGAAAAATAGTGAAGTTCAGAAAATAGGATGTCTTTAAATCTAAAGTTTTTTAATGGCAAGGTCAAAGTTAATATTTTTAAGTGAAAGTATTTTATTGAAAAAATAGACTTTTTAATTTTATCGATGATTGTTTTTGGATGGGTTTATTTGATGTTTTTTTAATTTAAATCAAAGCGATAAAAGATAATTCTTTTTTGATGGAATAAACTCTATTTTATTCTTTTTATTATCGAGTTTAGATGCTCGGTAATGGAAAGTGTAATAAATTGTAATTTATAAAAAATAAGAGAATAAAGTATGAAAATAAGAAAGAGAATAGAAAAATAAATAGCAAAGAAATCGTTTAATGATGACTATATAAAATAGTTTAAGAGTAGAAGGGTAAAAATGCTATTTTCACCCTTTAAAAATTAACTATTTTTTGGATTTAGAATTCCGCTTAAGGCGAGATGTTGAATAAGCATAATGGTTTTGCCATCCATGATTTCACCATTTTTGATAGCGGCAAGTGCATCAGGGAATGACCATTCCATAACCTCAATATCTTCACCTTCATCAGCGAGTCCGCCACCATCACTTTGGCGGTCTTTATCACTGTATTGGGCAATGTAAAAATGCAGCTTTTCCGTGACGGAGCCTGGGCTCATAAAGGCTTCAAACACCTTTTCGATATTATCAATTTTATAGCCAGTCTCTTCTTCGGCTTCAGCAATAATTCTTGCTTCAGGGGAAGAACCTTCAAGTAGTCCGGCAGCGGCTTCAATCAGCAACTGTTTATATCCAGAAACGTACATTGGCATACGGAATTGACGGATCAAGATAATGCTATTTTTGGATGTGTTATACAGCAAAATGACAGCGCCATCGCCACGGTCATACACTTCACGCTCTTGTTTTTGCCAAGAACCGTCGTGTCGCTGTAATTCATAGGTATATTTTTTGAGAATGTACCAATTATCTGACAGTAATTTTTCGCTGATATTCCTAACTTGAGGCTGTTTCATAAATAAGTCGCGCAGAGATAAGATAAATTTAATCTAGCACTATAAATAGAAAGGGAAAATAGACAGTAAATAATAAAAAGCCAGTAAGGTTGTATTACTGGCTTTTTATCGAGATGGATTATTTGATGATTTGCAGTTGTTTAACGTCGATCTCTTTAGAGTTCCAGTCTTTATCAACTTCACCGCGAATTTCGATTTTATCTTTCGGCGTGACGTTCACTCCATTGAAGCGTTTTTGGCTAATTTCAACGGTGATTGTGCCTGTGCCATCGGTGAATTCGTAATGTTTTTTATCCAGTTGTTTAACGAGATTACCGCGTAAAACAACCCAGCTGTTGTCAGATAATTCAAGGGCTTTTGCAACCGTTGTTTCACTTGCATTCGGTCCGTTAAAACCGCCTTCTTGGGTTTTCATGGTTTCAGTGTTAGTGGTGTTGGCGACTTCACCTGGACCTGAAAAACCACCGGTAGCAGCAAAAACAGGGGCGGTAGCAAGGGCAGCGATTAAGGTGATTAAAGGTAATTTTTTCATTTTTGTTTCTCCACAAGTAACCAGAAATTTGGTCTATGGGATGTATTTAACCAAGTAAATCTTAACAGGATCTTAAGAACTCAAATTAATTAAATATATTTTTAATTTGGACAATCACCACTGGTCATCATGAATTTAATAAGATAAATATAACAATATTCGATGCGGAGGTTGAGTATGCGTATTTTATTAATAGAAGATGATCGATTAATTGGCGATGGTCTAAAAGTAGGGTTAACACAATTGGGGTTTACCCTTGATTGGTTTATGGATGGTAAACAAGGTCAACAAGCTTTGTTTGATGCCCCTTATGATGCTGTTGTGCTGGATTTATCACTTCCGCATATTGATGGTATGGATATTTTGAAGTTCTGGCGTAAGCAAGGGCGTGATGAGCCTGTTTTGATTCTGACGGCGCGGGATGCCCTTGAGCAACGAGTGAATGGGTTACAGCAAGGGGCTGATGATTATCTGTGTAAGCCGTTTGCGCTTGCGGAGGTTGCAGCACGTTTGCAAGCGTTGATCCGTCGGCGCAGTGGGCAGCTATCACCCACTTTGGTTCATGGTGACGTGGAGATGGATCCTTTAGCGATGACGGTCACTTATCAAGGAAATCCTGTGCAGTTGAAGGGTAAGGAGCTGGCGCTATTATCATTATTTTTGCATAACCAGAAAAAAGTGCTGTCCCGTAGTGCGATAGAAGAAAAGCTGTATAACTGGGATGAAGAAGTCTCTAGTAACTCGGTTGAAGTTCATATTCACCACTTACGCCGTAAATTAGGCAGTAAGTTTATTCAAACTGTTCATGGTGTTGGTTATCGACTGGGTGATGAAGCATGAAAACGTTCAGCTTAAGGCTCAAATTGACTTTGATGTTATTGCTCCTCGCGGTAATGACGTGGGGAATTGCTAGCTCATTGGCGTGGTATCAAACCTATAAAACCATTAACGAATTGTTTGATACTCAACAAATGGTATTTGCAAAGCGCTTATCTGTGTTACCGACGGATATCGACTTGCCTCAAGCATCATTGAGTAAAACCAAAAAGTTATTGCGAAAAAATCGTGGAAGCCAAGACGATGACGCGTTGGCGTTTGCGATTTTTACTCCGAGTGGAGAAATGGTGCTCAATGATGGGGACAACGGACGTAAAATCGAGTTTCAATTTACGCGTGAAGGATTCAGCGAGGGAACACTCAAAGGTAGTGATGATGAGTGGCGCTTTGTTTGGCTTAAATCTATTGATAATCAATATATTATTGCAGTAGGGCAAGAATGGGAATACCGCCAAAGTATGGCTAATAGCATTATGTTTTCCCAGCTCATACCGTGGCTGGTGGCGCTGCCGATAATGTTAATCGTATTTTTATGGTTGCTCACTCGAGCATTAAAACCCCTGCGGGATGTGGCTAAACAGCTACGGCAGAGAAAACCGGATGAGCTGAGCCCAGTGATGGTGCCGACAATTCCTAGTGAAGCAAAGCCAATCCTAGATTCCCTGAACGGATTATTCGACAAAATAAACCACATGTTTGTTCGTGAACGGCAATTTACCTCTGATGCTGCCCATGAACTGCGTAGTCCTCTTGCTGCACTGAAAGTCCAAACCGAAGTGGTGCAAATTGCTGGAAGTGACGAGGCGATTCGCCAACATGCAGTGGCTAATCTTTCAGAAGGGATTGACCGAGCCACTCGGCTAGTGGATCAGCTATTAACCTTATCCCGCTTAGAGTCTTCTAATCAGTTAGATGATGTGAACGAAGTGAGTTGGCAGGAATTAATTGAGCAAGCCGTTAAAGAGAGCGAGCTGGAAGCTCGGCAAAATCAGGTAACGTTGAAAATATCAATCATTGAAACGCCGCCGCCTTTTAAAGGGCAGAAACTTTTATTGTCCGTACTCTTAAGAAATCTTCTTCACAATGCTATCCGCTATGGTAAGGCTGCCGGTAAGGTTGAAGTCAATTTGTATCGCCACTATCTGGAAGTGAAAGATGATGGTGATGGGGTTTCTTCTGAGGTATTAGCGCGCTTAGGGGAGCGTTTCTATCGACCACCGGGACAAGAAAAAACGGGCTGTGGCTTAGGGTTATCAATTGTTAAACGCGTGGCTCAGTTACACCATCTCCATGTGACGTTTAATAATGTCACGGAAGGGGGCTTTTGTGTTACTGTTCGCTGGAATGCATAATTTAGTCTATTTTATGCACAATATTGAATGAGATTGTTGCAGAATAATCCGCTGAATTTTAATCTTATTGTGATGTGCTTTTGCGGTTATGTTCAGCAGGAACTCATGATAGTAAAACAAATTCCTGAGCGTCAATGTCAGTCGACGCTCAGGAAAACATGATGTTTATGATAATGAGAGCCGGAGTGGCTCTTTTCTTATCTGTTGAATGTTGATTTTGCTAACTCTGGTTCTGCTAATTACGGCTTTTCTAATTCGGTGACAATCACGCTAATGGCTTTATTGATTTCTTGAGGCGTTAGTGCGCCATCTTTATAAAATAAGACATTACCTTGCTTGTTGAGAATGATAATGGCGGAACTCTCTGGCGCAAGGCTCCATGCATTCTTCACGACACCATCACTATCAACAATAAATTGGGAGTAAGGAAACTCTTTCTTGCTGTCTTCCACGCTGTTTTTTACAAATACACCAGTACCAAAAATTGAATCATCCGTATTGATAATGCTGGTGGTTTGGTATTTATCGTGAGGGAATTTGGCTTGTTTAATCGCTTCGATAAGCGGAGCATTAAGCTCTTTGGCTGAAGAGCGTCCAGCAATGTGTTGAATGGTGCGAACTTTACCGGAAAGTTGCTGGCTCTTCCACGGTTGGTAATTGAATTTTCCCGCATTATCTAACTGTAATTCGCCTTTATCTGTGACGGTAACGGCGGGGACAGGTTGATTTAATTGAAGATTAATCGCGAATCCCGTCGAAGATAAACCTAACAAGCAGGTTAATAAAAGCAGTTTTTTTATCATAAAGGTACCTTTAGAAATCATTGTCGTTGTTGTGTATAGGGTGAGGATTTCTGGTGCTGCTAGTTATAGCATAGCTCATCGGATGAGTGGCAAGATGAAAATTAACAAAATCGTAAAATTCAGCATAAAGATGAGGTTTAAGTATGATTTAACAGTATATTGGCAATGTCATGTTGTGTCAGCATTTTGAATAAAATTGCAATTTTCGAACCAAAACAAAATTTTCTAGTCTATGATTATTGAACGATATGCAGTGAGGTATCGTCAGAACAACATGGAGATCAGTTCTAATGAAAATTTTTAAGCATTATAACCCATCGAAAATTGCTCTATACGTGAAAACACTATTCAGAGGTAGGCTCTACATTAAGGATTTTGGGGCTTTCGAATTCAATAATGGGAAGATTTTACCGCCAAAAGTGACTGATAAAACGCATTACAATGTAATGAATGAAGTGAACAAGCAAGTGGTATTACTGCGAGCTGAGTTGGGCTAAACAAGCTATTAGCCAGCTAAGTATTAGGCTAACAACCTTCAAGCGCCTTAATAACAACGCCACTGACAGTGGCGTGTTCATATTGGCTATCAGTGGTTATTTTGAGTATGTGACGTATCTTCACTACCCGCAGTACCTGGCTGAACGACAACCGCGGACGGTGTATTCGTGATACGCGTGACCAGCAGTTGATCAATCTTGTAGTTATCAATATCGACCACTTCAAATTTGTAGCCCGCATATTTCACATAATCAGTGCGTTTCGGCATCTTTCTCAAGCGATACATCATAAAGCCTGCGATGGTTTCGTAGTTGCTGAAATCTGGGAATTCGTCGATATCAAGGATACGTTGAACATCCTCAATTGGCGTTCCCCCATCAACCAACCATGAATTTTCATCACGGGTAATAATTTGCTCTTCTTGCCCCGGACCAATCAAGTCACCCATTAAGGTGATCATCACGTCATTGATGGTAATAACTCCCATCACTAAGGCATATTCGTTCAGGATAACGGCAAAATCGACGCCACTATTTTTAAAGGCTTCTAAGGTATCAGACAAGGATAAGGTATCTGGAAGCATTAATGTGTTTTGGATATGTACACCGTCACGTAAGCTCAGGCTTTGACCATTTAATACGCGGTTGAGGAGCTCTTTGGAATCTACATAACCAATCACATGGTCGATATCCCCTGCACAAACTAAAAACTTCGAATGTGGCTGAGTAGAGATTTTGTGTTTGATGCTCTCTTCAGATTCGTCTTTATCAAAGAAAATGATGTTTTCTCGTGGTGTCATCGCCGATGGAACAGTACGGGACTCAAGTTCAAACACATTTTCAATAAGTTCGTGCTCTTGTTTACGCAGCACCCCAGCGACAGCGCCCGCTTCAACAACAGCAAAGATATCATCAGAAGTAATATCTTCATTACGCGCAGTGGGTAATTTGAAGAGTTTAAAAATTAAGTTCGCTAAGCCATTAAAGAACCATACGAGCGGGCTTAAAACCACTAAGCAGAAACGCATTGGATTAACGATGCGTATAGCGATAGCTTCAGGTTTTACCATTCCAATACGTTTTGGTGTTAAGTCAGCCACCAGAATAAATAAGCTGGTTACGATGGTAAATGACACAATAGAAGCGGCTTGCTGTGCCCATGTAGGGGATAAGAATTTAATGAATAGCTCTTGCAATGCAGGAGAGAATGCAGATTCACCCACAATACCAGCCAAAATCGCGACGGCGTTTAAGCCAATTTGTACAACGGTGAAGAACATGCCCGGCATTTCTTGTAGTTTGAGAACGCGAGCGGCGTTAATATTGCCTTCGTCGGCCATTAACTTCAATTTAATACGGCGAGAAGCTGCCAATGAAATTTCGGACAGCGAAAAAAATGCGCTGATTGCACATAATAAAAGAACGATGAGTAAACTGTTTAGCATAAATTATCCAACCCTCTAGGTAGTGAATTGTCACTTCTTGAAATCCTAAAGGCAATGTAAGGGTATTCCATTTCAATATTAATTAGCGCCTTAGCGCGGTGGGGTATCGCGCTAAGTATAGCACTAGCCTATTTTATCTGGCTATATATTCGTCATTATAATGTCATTCAAGATGGAAGACAGACCCCAATGCCACCAAGCCCACAATAGCCGTTGGGATTTTTATACAGATATTGCTGGTGATAATCTTCCGCAAAATAGAAGGTTTCGAGTGGTCGAATTTCGGTGGTGATCGGGCGGTTATCTTGTTTTTCAGCCATCGCCAGTTGGTAAGCTTCGCGGGTTTGCATCGCCAGTTGATACTGTTCATCTGACACGGTGTAAATCGCGGAGCGATATTGGGTACCAATATCATTACCTTGGCGCATGCCTTGGGCTGGGTCGTGATTTTCCCAAAATAGCGTTAGCAGCTGAGCAAATGAAATGATTTCAGGGTCAAAAACCACGCGAACGATTTCAGTATGTCCGGTTAATCCGGTACACACTTCTTCATAGGTTGGATTCGGTGTGAGACCACCGCTGTAACCTGCGGATGTCGTATAAATTCCCGTTTGTTGCCAAAATAATCGTTCCACACCCCAGAAGCAACCCATTGCAAAATAAGCAATTTCCATATTCTTAGGAATAATCTCAATCGAATGATGGGTCACTGCATGGTAAGGTGACAACGCCATTGACGAGTGACGCCCCGGAAGTGCTTGAAATTCATTATCGGACTGAAATTGATTAAAAGTCATAACGATTCCTAAATACAATCTGTATAGAAATAAAGTAAAAATTGGGATAAAAACTTGTGTCAGTGGTCTATTTTACTCAAAATAAGTCGTTGTTGAATAATAAGCCAAATTGTCTATCACCCTAGGAGCAGGCGTGTCGAAATATCTTACCCTTTGTGTAGTATGCCTAACAACGGCGGTACCAGCGGTATTTGCTGCGAATCTACGCCTTAATATTGAAGGGCTTGAAGGGCAACTCAACCAGAATGTCCGTATTCAGCTTTCTAATATTTCACAAGATGAAGTCGTTGCAAATGGACGTTTTCGTGCTCGAGTAGAAAAAGCGATTCGTGAAGGGTTAAAACCACTGGGATATTATGAACCTACAGTAGAATTTAGCTATGAAGAGAAAACCCCGCCAGCACGTTCAATTTTGACGGCCAAGGTTTCTCCGGGGGAGCCTATTCTTCTACAAGGTGTCAATGTGGTGTTAGAAGGGGGAGCGAAAACAGACCCTGATTACGCCAAGATGCTGAAAAAAAGCACGCCAAAATATGGCATCATCCAAAATGATGGTGACTATGAAGACTTCAAAGGTAAATTTAGCAGCCTAGCTATCCGTAAAGGGTATTTCGATGCCATGATGGAAAAAAGCCAGCTAGGCATTTCTGTTGATCATCATGCTGCTTATTGGGATTTTGATTTTAACAGTGGTGAACGCTACCGTTTTGGTAAATTAACCTTTGAAGGCTCGCAAATTCGCAAGGATTACCTCGAAAACCTTTCTCCTTTTAAAGAAGGGGAATATTACACGTCAGAACAGCTTGCAGAATATAACCAACGTTTAGCATCAACAGGATGGTTCAACTCTGCGCTAGTCACGCCGAATATTCAAAAAGCTCGTGAGGAGCATACGGATCTATTACCCATGGAAGGGGTCATGATCCCAAGAGCGCAAAATTTCCTTGAGTTGGGTGGTGGTTACGCGACCGATGTGGGGCCTCGCGTAAAAGCGATATGGAACAAGCCGTGGATTAACTCACGGGGACAAAGTTTAACCTCCAGCATTAGTCTCTCTCAGCCGGAACAGCTGATTGATGCCAGCTATAAAATTCCACTCAAAGCAAACCCTCTAGAGCAATATTATGCGATTCAAGGTGGGTTTAAACGCACGGATTTGAACGATACTCAATCGAATACCACCACACTGAACGTGTCTCGTAATTGGGATTATTCAAGTGGTTGGCAGTATGGCGTGAATATGCGCTGGATGTTGAGTAACTTTACCCAAGCGGATGTGACCAACACCACGATGTTGCTTTATCCGGGGGCAAACGTCAGCCGAATTCGTCAAAAAGGTGGAGTGATGCCAACCTGGGGTGATAGTCAGCGCTATTCTATCGATTACTCCAATAAAATATGGGGTTCGGATATCGACTTCCTGGTATTACAAGCCAAGAATGTGTGGATCCGTACTCCATGGGAAGGACATCGATTTGTCGTACGTGGAAACCTTGGTTGGATTGAAACCAATAACTTTGACAAAGTCCCGCCAGACTTACGTTTCTTCGCAGGGGGTGACGGTAGTGTCCGTGGTTATGGTTATCAAAAAATCTCCCCAGAAGATAGTAGCGGCAAGCTCACCGGGGCATCTAAGCTGGCAGTTGGATCCGTCGAATATCAATATAATTTCACGGGTAACTGGTGGGGGGCCACCTTTATTGATAGTGGCGAAGCGGTAGATGATTTCAAAAATAGTGATTTTAAAACTGGCGCCGGTGTGGGGATCCGTTGGGTTTCTCCAGTTGGACCGATTAAATTTGATTTAGCCAAGCCTATTGGTGACCCAGATAATAACAAAATTCAGTTTTACATCGGATTGGGGACAGAACTATGAAATGGATGAAATGGCTAAAGTGGATTGCAATCACCATTTTATTATTGTTAGTTCTGGTCGTTGGTGCGCTGTATTGGGTTTTGGGTACCAAATCGGGTCTGCATTTTGCGTTGAACTCCGCCACACGTTTTGTACCTGAACTGACTATTGGCTCCATTGATGGTGATATTAACGATTTAACGCTCTCTGGCGTGAAGTACCAAATGCCAGGTGTGGATGTGGATGCGAAGAAAATCCACCTTGCATTACGTTTAAAGTGCCTGACCAGCCGTGAAGTCTGCATTGATGATTTATCAACAGAAAGCGTGATGGTGAATGTGGATACTAGCCAATTCCCGCCGTCTGAAGAAACTCCGCCTTCTGAGCCGCTAACAGAACTTAATGCACCGCTAACCATTCGTTTGGCTCAATTAGCGTTGGTTGATACTCATGTTAATGTCGATGGCACTGTGATTGATCTCGACAAATTCGCCACAGGGATCACATGGCAAAAAAGAGCTATCGAAATCACGCCAACCGATATTATTAACCTTGCTATAAGCTTACCGCCTAGTGAGCCGGCTGAGGCGCCAAAACCAGTTGAACCCGTCGTGCCTGAAGGTGAGCCGCCGTCCCTTGGTGATCAGCTTAAAACGTTATTTTCTAAGCCGCTATTAGCGGAGCTACCTGAAATTATCCTACCGGTTGACCTGAATGTTGAGGGGATCAGTGCCTCTAATTTCCAATTAAAAGGCGACACGGACATTACGATTAATAGCCTGAATTTGAAGTTAGAAAATGAAGGGCAGAATGTTTTATTAAAGCAGCTAAAAGTCGATGCACCGCAAGGTAATGTTGCGGTTTCTGGATCGATTTCTTTGCAAGAAAAATGGCCAGTCGCGCTATCCGTTATTGGTGAAAGCCGCCTTGAAGATTTAAATGGACAGAAAGTCGATTTAACGCTTAAAGGTGGGCTGATGGATGAGCTGATGCTGGCATTGAATCTGAATGGTCCAATTACGGCGACACTAGAAGCTCAGACCGATTTAGCGCAGGCAGATTTTCCGATTGAGTTGACTTTAGAAAGCAAAAAATTAACTTGGCCGCTGGTGGGAGAAAGCCAATATAAGCTTGATGACACTCGCTTACGATTAAATGGTCGCCCTTCTAGCTATGACCTTTCATTACGTTCAGCCATCACGGGACAAGACCTACCGCCATCTAAGTTATTATTAGATGCGAAAGGGAACGAGGAAAAAATTGATTTAACCCGTTTACGCTTATCTGCGCTGCAAGGTAATGCAGACCTATCAGGGGTGGCGGATTGGAGTAAAGCTATTAGCTGGAATATGGTGCTGACGTTATCAGGTATTAATACAGCGAAGCAATATCCAGAATGGCCAGCGAAAGTTGAAGGGAAAATTGCCACGCGAGGCAGCCTATATGGTGGAAGCTGGCAGTTAGAGATCCCTGAAATCACCTTAGATGGTAATGTTAAACAACACATCTTAAAGGCGCGTGGGCAAGCTAAAGGAAATGCCGCAGGGCAATGGAATATCCCAGATTTTAATCTCTTGCTGGGCAAAAACAGTGTGAATGTGAAGGGCTCTTTAGCGGATAAATGGAACCTTGATGCCAAAATTAATGCTCCAGCGTTGAATGGATTAGTGCCTGGACTAGGCGGTGTGATCATCGGGGATTTAAAACTTCGTGGTGATTTACAAGCCCCACAAGCACTGGCGGATTTAACGGCGCGTGGCGTGAGATGGCAAGATTTAACTGTTGAGACCACCACCATTAAAGGTAATGTGGCAACGGGTGACCAAATCAAAGGTGATTTATCTGTGGTGGTGCGTGGATTGCGCCAAGCGGATTTAGCCATTAGTAACCTAACGCTAGATGCTAAAGGGACTGAAAAACAGCATACGTTAAAACTGAATGTGACAGGGAAACCCGTTTCTGGACAGCTCGCGCTAGCTGGGGGCTTTGATCGCCAAACACAAGTGTGGAAAGGTAACTTAAGCAATACCTTATTTGATACTGAGGTTGGGGAATGGCGCCTGAATCAAGCCATGTCCTTGAACTACAATAACACCACGCAAGAAGTGGTCATTGGTAGCCATTGCTGGGTCAACCCGAATGCTCGCGTGTGTGTACCGAAGCCGGTTAAAGCGGGTAAAAGTGGTAGCGCTGATATTGTATTAGAACGTTTTGACCTTGCGATGATCAAACCGTTTATGCCAAGTGATACTCGCGTAAATGGGGTATTCACCGGGCGTGCAAATGCCATCTGGAAAGCGGATGGTAGCCTGCCGCAAGTGAAAGTTGACTTGAGCGGTGATGGGGTCAAAGTCGTTCAGTTTATTGATGGTGCACGTTTACCTATCGCGTTTGATACGCTGACATTAAATGCGGGTATGAAGAATGGTCGGGCGGATCTGAATTGGTTGTTGAAGATTGCAGACAACGGCCAATTTAAAGGTAATGTGCAAATTTCTGACCTCGAAAGAAAGCGCTTACTCTCCGGCAACATTGAAATTAACGCCATTACATTAGGTTTAATTAAACCGTTACTTGGCGAAAAAGATATTGCGAATGGAAACCTGAATGCAAATCTACGTGTCGGTGGTTCGGCGCATAACCCGCTAATGAACGGTAATGTCACATTATCTGGATTAGAAGTGAAGTCTGGGTTGATCCCGTTTGATATTCAAAATAGCCAATTAGCGATTAACTTTAATGGCACCAGTTCAGTCATGACTGGGCAGATCAAAACGCCAGAGGGTTACCTAAATATTGATGGTGATGCGGATTGGCGCAACATTGATGCATGGCGAGCTAAAGTACTGGCGAGAGGGAATAACTTACGAGTTTCTCTGCCGCCAATGATCAAAATTGATGTGCAGCCAGATTTGATTCTGGAAGCGTCACCGAAATTGCTGACCTTAAATGGTAGCGTCACTATTCCATGGGCGCGTATTACGGTGCAAGAATTACCTGAATCTGCGGTGAGTGCGTCTTCGGATGTGGTGATGCTGGATGACCAGCTAAAACCGATCAATCCGAAACAGCAATCGATCCCAATCCAAACCAATTTGAATATTAATATTGGCAACGATGTACGTCTGGATGCATTCGGATTAAAAGCTCGGTTAACTGGGTTATTAAAAGTTGCTCAGGATAAACAAGGATTAAGCTTAAATGGCCAGGTAGATATTCCATCAGGGCGTTTCCGCGCTTATGGGCAAGACTTGATAGTGCGTAAAGGGCTGATTCAATTCTCGGGACCTGCTGATCAACCGTTCTTAAATTTAGAAGCAATTCGTAATCCTGAAAACACGGCCGATGATGTGATTGCCGGTGTGAAGGTCACAGGACTTGCCGATAAACCAAAAGTTGAGATATTCTCTGAGCCCGCAAAAACCCAGCAAGAGGCGCTTTCCTATCTGTTAAGAGGGGAAGGGCTCGATAGCGGGGATGCGAATGGATCACAAATGACTTCAATGCTGATTGGATTGGGCGTTGCACAAAGCGGTCAGCTGGTGGGTAAAATTGGTGAAACATTTGGTGTATCAGATTTAGCCGTCGATACCCAAGGTGTGGGTGACAGTTCGAAAGTGGTTGTGAGTGGGAAAATTACGAACGACTTGCAAGTTAAGTATGGAGTTGGCATATTTGATTCTTTAGCGACGCTCACTTTACGCTATAGGGTCATGCCGAAACTGTTTTTAGAAGCAGTCTCTGGCGTTAATCAGGCTTTGGACCTGCTTTATCAATTCGAGTTTTAATATATGCGTATCATTGTTTATGGCAGTTTAAGGCGCAAGCAAGGGAATCATCACTGGATGACTTATGCTCAGCTGCTAGGTGAGCATAAGCTAGAAGGCTATGAACTGTATGACCTTGGATATTATCCAGCGGTTGTCAGAGGGAATGGCTCGATTGAATGCGAAGTTTATCGCATCAATCCGTCTATTCTGACTGAGTTAGACGAACTGAAGAAAAATTCACAAGATTATGAGCGTGAGTTAATTCCAACACCTTACGGTAATGCGTGGATTTATCTCTATAAACACTCAGTTGAAGGCCTACCTCAAATCAAAAGTGGTGATTGGCTAAAGCGCCATGAAGAAGAGTAATCAGTAGTTCATCTGTAATGAGTCATCAAGAAAAACGCCGAGCACTGAAGATTCAGTGGTCGGCGTTTTTTATGGATGTTAAGCGTGGCTCATGGCTTTGAGCATTTTTACAAACTCATCAATATGATGGCGTTCTGTCGTTGGGTTCATAAAGACCGCTTTTTCACCCGGTATATAAACAAAGCGGTTATGTTCCGCATAAGTCGAACAGGCGATGGAATCCACCCAATTGGTGAATAGTCCGGCTTTACCGCGAGCTAAGAACAGGTTGCGGTGCCATTTGCTATTTCTAATCATGGTTTCATAAGCGGCTTTATCGCTAGCGCAACTTAATTCATAGTTAAAAATATCCTGTGGATCCGCATTCAATTTAGGGGAATAAAGGCGAAAGCCAACACTAGGCCCCTGGTTTTGAGGCACCATGACTGCGGCATTTTCCATTTCAATTAACTGGTTGCGCATGTAGTTAGCATTTTGCAGGCAGTGAGCAATAATGGTTTGGTACCCTTCAATGCCAAGATAATGCAGTCCTGCATAGGCACCAAAGATCCCAACCCCACTTCGGCTACACTCAATGGTGGATTGCAAGTGAGTTTGCCCTTCTAAATCATGCTCAAAGTACGTGAAGTTTTCAGGTGAGTTTTCAAGGGCTTTGAAATCATTGCCATCACGTACCATCACTAAGCTCGAGGTGTAAGGAACATAGCCCCATTTGTGGAAGTCGATCGTGATGGAATCTGCATATTTAAGTTGTTTGAATTTTTCTACCGTGTGGCGTAACCCAAACAGTGTGGCTTCATTGATAGCAAGCGGGTTAGTATTAAAATCATAATTAATAAAGAAAATAATTGGCCAGCCGACCGCTGCATCCACATGAATATGCGGTTTTTCTGTTACTTCAAACTCTTCACACAGGCGGTTTCGCAGCTCGTAAACCTGCTTTATTTCATCGACACCAAAGGTATCAGTGGTACCTGCGGTTAATAAGATCACAGGGATCTTGCAGTGAACGGTATAACAGGCGCGGATCTGTTGCTCTAAGTCATGCAAGTCGATGGTGTTGTCCGAGGCGACTTTAATACGAATGGTTTTGTTTTGAATATCCACACCCAGTAATGAAAGGTTAGTCATATTGGAGTAGTGGCCGCCTTGGGAGTTGATAATCCGGTAGTCTTGATCCACAGACATACCCAGTTGGCGAGAATCTTTTAATGTTTTGCGAATGCCAAATAGGTAACCATATAAATTACACATGGTTCCGCCTTGAGTGAACAATCCAGACGCTTTATTTTCATCATAACCAATTAAGTTAGCGACTTGCTTAATCACCGTTTTTTCCATGGAATCGGCGACGCCGGAATATTCGCAATAAACCATGTTGGGGTTGCCTAAAAGACCTAGCATAGAGCCGTATAATGCAGGGTCTGAAGGCATCGCAATCACGTTTTCGACGGACAACGGGTTTTCCCAGTTTTTACATAATGCGGAAGCAAAAGCTAGCAGGGTATCTTGTTGATCTCCTGGTAAATTAATTTGTTGTTGGACATGGGATTGCTGCGCCAGGTGATTGAACCACTGAGCGCCATTTGGATATTGATTAATTAGCTGACTGTCTGCGAGTGTGGTTTTACGAAATTGGGTGATAGCTTGGATTTTTGGGTCATTAAAAATAGGCCATTTATTCGGATCGCGGCTAAAAAAGTTCGTCACAATATTGTGGTACTGCTGTTCGAATTCAGGTGTGAGTAGGTTCGCACTTTGGCGAGCAAGAAGCTCTGATTGATTCACGCTAGACTCCCATTTACATTTATACAATTAATGATTTATGTAAATACTCTACACCTGAATCTATATTGATTTAAATAATATCAAATTGACTAATTCA
>NZ_WLUG01000086.1:0-19179 GCF_009706505.1 Providencia sp. wls1922
GGTTTTTCCCTCTTTGTGTTATCAGGCGAAAATCAATAAATTGATTTTCCTCGTTTATTTTCATAAACCTAAACAACCATTTCAAACCTGATTGGTTTGGAAATGGTTTAACAGTGGCTACCACCACTGTGTTTTTATACAGAGAAAGGATTATACCAATGACAGGAGAGAATCCAACCGACAAATTTCCACATGAGGCAATATACGCCCCTCTTTCTCATCCATTAACGTCATATGATCCACGTTGAACCAGCAGGCTTGCATACCGCTATTAATCGCCCCTTCTACGTCGGTCAGCAGATTATCTCCAACATGTAAAATAGCGCCTGGCTCGATATTCAAACGCGTAGAGGCAAGGTGATACATATCGCAGCATGGCTTAGAGCGCCCATCCGGCCCCGCTTTTAATACAAACTGAAAATATTGCCCTAGCCCACACGCTTGCGGCTCGGCGTTACCATTCGTAATCGCCACCAGCGGTAATTTTTCGGCTAATTTTGCTAGCGTTTCATGAGTGGATTGCGGGACATGAATTTGATTACGCCAGTAGGTAAAGTGCGCCATAATATCGTCCACACCTTTGAGGGCATCCTCTTTATTATAACCATAGTGGCACAGCATCATTTTCGACGATAGCCAGCGCCAGCGGGTAATATCATGGCGAATATCCGGTTCTTGTTCTTCCACAAGATAGCGAAAAGCATAAATGTCATCGTTCGTAAAATGATGAAAACGCGGGTCATATTCACGAATAAACCGTAAAACTTCTTCCTCCGTTTTATCAATCACGGGATGGTTGTCGTACAACGTATCATCCAAATCAAATGTCATCGCTTTGATGGGTGATAACGGACGGTAAAAATGCATTAAGATTTCTCCCTCTTCGCTCGCGGATGTGCCACATCATAAACATTAGCGAGATGTTGGAAATCAAGATGGGTATAGATTTGGGTGGTAGAGAGATTAGCATGACCTAATAACTCTTGTACCCCACGTAAATTACCACTTGATTCGAGAATATGAGTTGCAAAAGAGTGACGTAATTTATGGGGATTTATATGGCTATTTACCGCTTGTTTAATACCCCACTGCTCAAACCGCTTTTGCACATTGCGATTCGAGATACGCTTACCACTTTTCGTGGAAATAAATACCGCACCATCGACAGGCTCGTACAATTCACGCATTTCAAGCCAGCGTTTTAGCCAACTCACTGCCGTTTTCCCTAGAGGAATTTTGCGTTCCTTGCTGCCTTTCCCCATCACCCAAACCTCACCTAAATTGAGGTCAAGGTGCTTCACATCCAAACCAACCAGCTCAGAGAGACGCAATCCCGCGCCATACATCACTTCCAGCATGGTTCTGTCTCGCACCACGAGCGGGTCGCCACTGTCCATATTCAACAGTTGAGAAACTTCGTCCACATCCATATTTTTCGGTAGACGTTTTTTCGCTTTAGGGGCATGAATAGTTTTAACTGGGTTTGCCGGTAGTTCGCCTTGCTGCACCATCCAATCACAAAAACTACGTAGTGCGGAAAGCCTTAATGCCATGCTCGCTGCTTGCAAGCCTGTTCGACGGCTCTTCGCGGCAATATTGCGCCCTATCGTCATATCCAACTGCTGCCATTGGCTCACTTTCAGTTCACCTAAAATTTGGCAAACTGCACCTAATTGGCGACGATAATTCGTTATCGTGACTGGACTCAATCGGCGTTCAACACGGAGGTAACGCAAAAAGGCTTCCACTTGAATCATCAGCCCTTCGGGCTGAATGTCTACAGACGCTCTATCCATTGACATAATAACCTCGGTAGAATTTGAGCCACTTTTTCCAGCATTACTGTACCCATACCCTGTTGATAGTGCTCACGGTCACGACTGGTAAATATCACCATGCCGGATTCCCCATGATGCCCAAACAACGAAATCGCTACTGAACCTACATTTTGTGCATCAGGAAGTAAAAGCTGCAACTCAGGACCATTTAGCCGCCCAAGATAATTGAGGTTATCCCCAAAACGCTGAATACGTACGGGTTCAAAAACGCGGCGTGGGAGCACCAATTCGTAGGCATCCAATGGCGCAGATAATCGCCAGCTATCACTAAATAGGCGTACAGAAGCCCCCGATAACCCGAGCTTTTTAGCCCAGCGATTCAACACAAACAGCATCTCCCGCAAACTATTTGCGGAAGACATTTCAATGACGAGATAAAGAAGCTCATCGAACAGTTGCCCATTTTCGTGGGCTTGTTCCACCATAAAGCGGATATCCTGCTCGAGATTTTTGATTTTTTGACGTTGACGGCTCATCACCAATTCAGGAAGCGAGATAGCCTCCTGAACGGCATGAGGAACCTTGATATGTTCAGCAAGAGACGCATTGCGAATAAAGAAATAAGGGTTCTGTTTTAAATATTGCACCACATCTTGTTCATCAATTAACTGAGCAATCTCCGGCACTTGTTCAGGCTTATCCATTATTCCCCTCTTTCCACTCAATCAAGATTAAATTTGGATCACTCCATCATAAACATGGGTCGCAGGACCTGTCATATACAGTGGTGATCCGGGACCTTCCCAACTAATATCGAGGGAGCCGCCCGGCAAATCGACACGAACACGGCTAGCTAATAATCCCTGTCCTACACCCACGGCAACTGCGGCGCATGCACCGCTACCGCACGCTTGGGTTTCCCCCGCACCACGTTCATAAACACGTAAGCGAATATAGTCTGCGCTGACAATCTCCATAAAACCGATGTTGGCACGTTCAGGGAAGCGTTCGTGGCTTTCCAATGCAGGGCCCAATACTTCTACCTCTGCAGTTTGGACACTGTCCACTTGCACCACACAGTGCGGATTTCCCATGGAGACAACACCCGCAAACACTGTACGTTCTTGTGCTCGAATAATATAGGTTTTTTCCGCTTTCACGGCACGAAAAGGGACGTTTTGCGGCTCAAAATCAGGCTCGCCCATATTCACACAAACATCATCATTTTCATTAATTGTGAGAGTCATACGCCCAGACTGAGTGCTCACTTTAATTTTTTGTTTGTTTGTCAGACCTTTTAAACGGACAAAACGTGCAAAACAGCGCGCTCCGTTGCCACATTGTGCAACTTCACTGCCATCTGCGTTAAAAATACGGTAATGGAAATCGAGATCAGGATCATAAGGGGCTTCGACCAATAAAAGTTGGTCAAAACCGACGCCAGTATGCCTATCCGCTAAACGACAAATCAGTTCAGGTGAAAAATAGACATTCTGTGTGACGCCATCCACCACCATAAAATCATTGCCTAAGCCATGCATTTTTGAGAACTGCAATTCACGTTCCATAACAGAGGCTTACTGTTTGGTCGCAGCAGGCTCTTGGTTCGAGCTGCTTGGAGCTTTAGGTTGCACGTCAGATTTAGCAGGCGCCGCTGCATTGTCTTCAGGCGGAAAATACAACGGCCCTTTTAAGCCACAGCCAGAAAGGGTGAATAAAACGAGAAGTGCACTAAGTCCAAATAAACTTTTTTTCATTATGATGTTTCGCCTGTAAGACTAAATTTTGCAATCTGATATTTCACACAGTAACAGGTGTCGCTTTTCAAATCACGCCTGTTTATCAAACATATTAATATTATATACGTTAAATAATTCAAATGGCATCTCACAAGTAAGATGTGCGCCGTTTGACCCCTGAACACATTCAACCCTATAATTTCGCCTAAATAAAAGTATAAACAGGAAATACATCATGAACGATAGCGAATTTCATCAGTTAGCAGAGCAATTGCTCAGCTCGATTGAAGAGCATTTAGATAATTACGATGGCGATGCGGATATTGATAGTGAAATTAATGGCGGCGTCATGACCTTAAGCTTTGAAGATGGCAGCAAAATCATCATCAACAAACAAGAAGCCTTCCACCAAATCTGGTTAGCAACCAAACAAGGTGGCTATCATTATGATTATAAAGATGGAAAATGGATTTGCGACCGTTCAGGTCAAGAGTTTTTGTCCATGCTGGGCAATGCAATTACCTTCCAAAGCCACTTCCCATTCTCGTTCTAAATACGCACACAAAAAATCATAGGCGGAGTCTATAATTTACTCTGCCTATTTTTTATCTTAATAAAATCAATAATATTGAGCGTGCTGTTTAGAGTGCTCTAGCTGCTCAGATTGGCTTAACTGAGGTGCTGAGGGATATTCATCATCCTCTTCTTCTTCAGTAAATGACCAAGAGGCGTCAGAGAAGACAATAACTTGCTTTTTGCCTTCTTCTTCCACAATTTGATAAAACTGTGGCAAATTGAAATTGATAAAGTTTGCACCGTAGGTAAAGCGGTCATGGGAGGAAGAGTAGAATTTGCTAACATCGCGCACTAGCTCTTCTTTGGAACCCTCACAATGAGAGTATATTTCCACGCGATTAGCTTCATCCAATACGTAGATATTAAACCCTGTATTATCTGGCGTATTTTCAAAGAAAAACTGCACAATTCCTTCGCTGGCATAGCCATCCACAACTGCAGGAAGATGATTATCCCCTTTCGCTTGTAATTTTACCGGCCAACCATGCAACTTGTTATGGGAGATTGCACCGTAAAACTCAACAGCATTTTCGAGTTTTTGTACAGAGACGTTTAAACGCTCAAAGAACAGACCCCATGTTTGCCCTGCAATGCGTAATGCCTTAAAGCGACCAGGTTCATGACGATTGCTGGATAAGCGCAATTCAATGCATTCGGACACTAGCTGCTGTACACGAGTACGAATAAGCCCACGTAAATGTTCGCTATAACAGAATACTTCAACTGCTTCAGGCGGAGCCGCGTCTTGGTGCATTTTACCGAGGATGGTTTTTAGCGCTTCTAACATGCACTGCTCGCCGCTGAAATGCAGGGTACGAACTTCATTCCATGAATTGCGATACAGAAGATCGATGCTGCTTATCAAACATTGTTGAGATTCACCAAAACTGAAAATATCCAGTTTTCTGAAATCCACATGCACCACCTGCTCAGAATAGACCTGTGTCGGATCTTTTTCTAAGTTAACGATGATGGCTAAGTGGCGGATTTCACACGGGCTATACAGTGCTTTAGGGGTTGGAGCTGGCAATCTTATTGGGAAATGGCTCGATACATCATGCATTAATTCCAATAACTTACGCTCATCGCATTGGGATTTGCCATGATGCATATGAACTTGCGTATTTTCAGTCAGTAACCCATTAAAATAGGCCCACGCCACCAATTTATTCAGATAGCGGTTATATTCTAAAGGTTGATGACCGATAATCGTGTCGATTTGCGGCGCTTGGTTATACAGATACCAGCCGCTACGATTGGCACGCCCTTCAGGCACATAAATAAATGTCAGGTGCTCTTCGCTAAGATCCGGGGAAATTTGCGGATTTACTAATGTCACTTTACCGGGTAGCGCTTCAAACGCGGCATATAACTTACGGGTTAATACCCCAATATCTTGCGGGCTAGCACTAACACTTAAATTATTACGACGGGCAAATCGAATTAAGTTACGGTAACTTTGCATCATCGTATCGAGCAGCTCATTATGCGCTTCACGCACACGCTCAATTTTCCACTGGCTACGCGTATCTAACACAGCCAGACGCTCGGCGCTCCATCCCCACGACTCCACTAACTGGGACAGTACATCACGACGCCAACCGGAACATTGGTCATCTTCATCTTCAGAAAGCTTTTCACAGACTTTTAGATAGAAGCAGCGACGAATTAAATCCAAACGCGTGGAATCATTAATTTCAGTCAGATAACGAGTTACGCGCTCCAACATGAGGCAATATGAATCCAATCCATAACAGACGATTTCACCGGCATGTAAATGGCGTTTAAACTCCAACGCTAACAACTTACCGTGTGGATAATCCCAAGAGTAGGACTCCAGTAAAATACTTTTCAACACCGCTTTATACGGAGAATCGACACTTTTATATAGCTGCCACAAACTGGCACCAAAGTATTCCGCGGCTGACAATTCACCGAGGCCGCCTAAATCCAGCCATTCGTTTGGTGTTAGTACCCCTTGAGCGTACAGCCCCATGACATATTCGTCATAGTGTTGCTCTTCTTCAACAGGCACCATTGTCCATAACAGACGTTTCCCAGCCATACGCACCGCTGTACGATAAAATTCATCCAGCAATAAAATATGTTGTGTGGAGCCACAATCTTCACCACCAAGATGCCCGCTTGCATTATGGCGAAAACGATTTTCATCGATTAAAAAGACAGTGACATCAATGCCCAGCGAGGCTGCCCACTGTTCAATTAACGTACATTTTTTCTGTAAAGATCGTTTTTCTTCGTTATCTAACCAAGAAGGATGACAAACCCACACATCAATATCAGAGCAGTGACTTTGCCCCACAGAAGAGGTACTACCCATCGAGTAAATGCCTGTAATTGGCAATTCACCATTAGCTTGGTTGTTTGTGGATAAGAAGCGTTCGAAAGGTTGTAACCATTTGAGTTGTTCTGCATCTGGCGAGAAGAAACAGACGCCATGAGGGACGTTGCCTTCAATATAACCCGGCATCATTGGATGATGATAATGAAACAAGACCGGCAACAAGCTGTAAACCTTCGAAAAGGTTTCACTCATAGAAGCCGTCGCGCGTTCCAACCGTAATTGGTTTATCGCATCAAGTCTTTGCTTTAAAGTTTCAATATAGAGGTACAAAGGTTACGCCTGACTGAAAGAATGTAATGACAAACCTGGGGAATTTTCCCAGCACCCAACAGATAGAGAAAAACTTAAATTACTTTTCAAAGGGATTGTCGGAAACGTGATCAATTTAACACCTTGGAGTAAAAGGGTAAAGTAGATCACATAATTTTTCCCGTCTATTTTTAGTACAAATTATTTTTCAACATATTGTATAAAAAGACTTTTTATTTTTGCATTGCAGAAATATCCCTTGTTTTTCAATGGAATAATATCACCATCATGGGTTGTATAACAAAAAAGCGGCCTTACTCTAAATTCAGCCCAGTGCTGGCAGGCTCTGCGCTTACACGCTTCAACAAAATTCCTTCAAAATATCACCCACTGCAATTCTAAAAAAGCACGAATAGCTAAAGAAATTTGTTATCTAGATCCTCTTTTAAGTCATTTTTTTCCAAGAGACTCACAAAAAAGATGTAAAAAAGCGAACTTCACTTGATACATCTCATCCGTTCATTCTTCTTATATCGCTCATTCTGCGACCAACTGGAAAAATTACCGCTAACATGTTAAAACTAACGCCAATTGTATGGTTAATCTGCGGCGATATTCGCCTGAGAAAACAGTGAAATGACATCAACAAATATCGTGCGTATCGCAACGCGTAAAAGCCCTCTAGCGCTATGGCAAGCTTATTTCGTAAAAGCAGAATTAGAGCAACGACATCCCGGCTTACAAGTAGAGTTAGTCCCAATGGTTACCAAAGGGGACATTATTTTAGATACCCCATTAGCGAAAGTCGGTGGAAAAGGTTTATTCGTCAAAGAATTAGAACTGGCGTTACTTGAAGGTCGCGCAGATATTGCCGTTCACTCAATGAAGGACGTACCTGTAGAGTTCCCTGAAGGGTTAGGCTTGGTCACCATTTGTGAGCGAGAAGACCCACGAGATGCGTTCGTTTCTAACCATTATGCCAATATTGATGCACTCCCAGCGGGCAGCATCGTCGGTACATCCAGCTTACGCCGTCAGTGCCAGTTACGAGAATTACGTCCAGATTTAGTTATCCGTGACCTACGCGGCAACGTCGGCACCCGCCTGTCTAAGCTCGACAACGGCGAATACGATGCCATTATCCTTGCGGTGGCAGGTCTAAAACGCTTAAAACTTGATGAGCGTATCAAAGCTGCACTAGAACCAGAGCAATCTTTACCTGCCGTTGGACAAGGCGCCGTAGGTATTGAGTGCCGCTTAGATGATCAACGCACCCGTGACTTACTCGCCGCATTGAATCACGATGAAACCTCCGTGTGTGTCCTTGCTGAACGCGCCATGAATATGCGCCTTGAAGGTGGTTGCCAAGTGCCTATTGGGAGCTATGCTATTTGGCAAGGGGATAAAATCTGGTTACGTGCGCTCGTCGGTGCCCCAGATGGCAGCCAAGTCATTCGTGGAGAACGCTTAATCGCGCCTGCCGACGCAATCCAAGCTGGTATTTCTCTCGCAGAAGAGTTACTTGATAATGGCGCCCGTGAAATTCTCGCGGAAGTCTATAAAGGCAATGCACCAGCATGAGGGTCCTTGTTACTCGCCCAGAGCCATCAGGCTCCGCGTTGATAACAGCCATTAATGCTACTGGGGGGCAGGCTTACCCGGCTCCCTTAATTACGATTGAAGCGGGTTCACAGCTCAATACTTTGTCTTCTCGCTTAGATGGATTATCGGAAAACGACCTTGTCTTTCTTTTATCCAAAAATGCCGTCTGGTATGCAAATTTAGCATTGGAACAAGCAGGACGAGACTGGTCAGATAAGTTATCCTACTATGGTATAGGACAATCTACAGGTCACTATTTTCAGCAACTAACTGGGCAAACTATCCGTTGGGCTGAAGCAGGAGAAACCAGCGAGGTGTTACTCACCCACCCTAACCTGCAAAATTTAGTGGGGAAACGTGCCTTACTCCTTCGAGGTAATGGCGGTCGTGAACTCCTTGCCTCAACATTACGCGCTCGAGGTGCAGATGTTGATTACTGCGAATGCTACGCAAGGCGACCTGTACACTATGATAAAACTGAGTTTAACCAAACTTGGTTTAACACGGATATCACCGATATTGTGGTTACAAGCGGTGAAATGTTGACCCTACTTAACGATTTGATTGCTGAAGATATGCAACAATGGTGGTATTCCCGCCGGCTACTGGTTGTCAGCGAACGAATCGCAGAAAAAGCCCGCCAAAGTGGGTGGCGTCGGGTCTGTGTGGCAACTAGCGCAGATAATCACGCTTTACTTGAAGCATTAATTTCAACCGATATGGGATGCTAATTTATGACGGAACAAGACAAAATTACCGACACTGTTAATGATGAAGCTGTGACAGAGAAAAAAGAGACTCGTCAGCCGACGCCTTCATCCAAACAGAAACGCCCTGGTCTTGCAGTCAGTGCGATCGCTATCGCCATTATCGTCGTCATGGGCGGCGGGATGTACTACTTTACTCAGCAAAGTAATGCGCAATTGGTTCATGATAATAACCAACTGAAACAGCAAGTCAGTGAATTAGTTGAACAACAAAATGCCGATAGACAACGTGTGGATGCGCTCATCGCAACCAACACGGAGCTGAAAAACCATGCGCGTGATTATGAAGATCAACTCAATCGTCGCATGCAAGAATTACAAGCTCACGTCACCGCACTTTCCAGCTCGGACGTAAAAAACTGGTTGATTGCCCAAGCTGATTTTATGGTGAAAATGGCGGGTCGCAAATTATGGAATGACCATGATCCAGTTACCGCTGCCGTTCTGCTCAAAAGTGCAGACACCAGTTTAGCGGAAATGAATGACCCAAGTTTGCTGGATATTCGTAAAGCTATCGCCAATGATATGAACAAGCTAGCTGCCATCAACCAAATTGACTATGACGGCATTATTTTACGTTTGAATCAGCTCAGTAATGATGTCGATAACTTACGCCTCGCCGATTTAAATAATGGCGACGCACCGGAAGATACTGGCACCAATGTCAGCGACGATATTGCAGACTGGAAAGATAACCTCGCGCGCAGCTGGAAAAGTTTCACGAGCGATTTTATCACCGTACGCGCTCGTGATGGCTCCGAAGCTCCATTGCTAGCACCAAACCAAGATATTTATCTACGTGAAAATATTCGCTCCCAATTGCTCATTGCGGCTCAAGCTGTACCACGTTATCAAGAAGAGACATATAAACAGTCCCTTGAGCAAGCTTCCACGTGGGTACGCGCTTACTTTGATGTGGACGCACCAGCCACTAAAGCCTTTTTGACGGAACTCGATGATTTAATAAATCAACCGATTGATGCCGATATGCCTGAAACTTTAGAAAGCCAAGCCAAGCTGGAAAAGGTGATGCAAACGCGAGTGCGCAATTTATTATCTCAAAATCCAGAGCCGACTGGCGTTTCCGAGGATGCCGCGCTTGAGGCAGTAAAAGAAGCCGATAAAGCTGCTGAAGAGGTGACGGCTCCATCAGATACACAAACCGACAAACCGGACGTTGCCACCGAAGCTCCTGTAACGGACGCGGCAAACGCCCCTGAGCATAAGGGGTGATCATGATTAAAGTCTTTGTTCTCTTTATCGTCCTGATTGCGGGCATTATCTTGGGTCCTCTATTAGCAGGTCACCAAGGCTATGTATTTATTCGTACCGATAGCTACGATATTACGACCAGCGTCACCAGCCTTGTGCTGTGTTTTATCCTGCTGCAATTTGTTCTGTTATTCCTTGGATGGTGCTACCGCCGCTTTATGAGCACCACCTCACGGACAAAAGGCTGGCTCAGCGGTCATAAATACCATAAAGCGCACACTCAAACGCAAAAAGCCTTACTCAAATTAGCCGAAGGTGATTTGGAGCAAGTCGAGAAACTAATGAGTAAGCATGCTGATTTTTCTCAGCAGCCAGTCATTAACTACTTGATGGCAGCTGAAGCCGCCCAGCAGCGTGGGGATAGTTATCGCACACATCAATATTTAGATAGGGCTGCTGAAGCCGCAGGTAAAGATCAACTTCCCGTGGATATTAGCCGTGTTCGCATCCAATTGGCGGAAGGCGAAATTCATGCTGCCCGTAATGGCATCGACAAGCTGCTCGACCAAGCACCACGCCACCCAGAAATTTTACGTTTAGCTGAACAAGCTTATTTAGGTACCGGCGCATACCAAGCACTCATTGAGCTGCTGCCGATTATGGCAAAAGTCCAGTTACATAATGAAGATGAGCTTGAAGCGTTAAAACTCAAAGCGTACAAAGGGCTCATGAACCAATGTATGGCTGAAGGTGGTAGCGATGGCTTGAAAAATTGGTGGAAAGCTCAGCCGCGTAAAGTTCGCCATGAAGTGCCATTACAAGCTTTCTTAGCCGAACATTTAATTGAATGTGGTGATACGCGTAGCGCAGAAAAGATGATTATTGATGGATTGAAGCAGCAATATGACGAACGTCTATTGTTGTTGATCCCGAAATTACAGAGCGAACAACCTGAAGTGCTTGAAAAAACTCTGTTAAGCCTCGTCAAACAGTCTGGTGCGACACCATTACTCAATAGCACATTGGGGATCCTTGCGCTTCAACATGCCCAATGGGAAAAAGCAGAAACCTACTTTAAAGCCGCATTAGCGCAGCGTTTTGATGCTTATGATGCAGCTTGGTTAGCCGATGCTTATGACAAGCTACACAAACCGCATGAAGCGGCGAAAATTCGCCAAGAGGCGCTCACTCACTCCCTCAAACAAGAGCGAGCAAAAGCGTAAATTTTTAACTCATTCGTTAAGCTTTGATCTAAAACGCCTCCTAGTCCGAGGCGTTTTTTATATCTACGATTTGGATCTTTACTATTTATCTCAAAAAGATAGTCTTTGAGAGCGTCACTTTTAGCGAATCGAGGCAAACCGCATATTGCTATGTTATAAAAGGGTCACATAGTGTATAAATAATCGTATACATTTTCGTTTTGAATGAATTCAGGATAAAGATATGAATGTAGTGAAAACTCTCTGGCGTTGGATTGTAGCGAGCCAAAATCGTTTACAGATCTTTTTTGACCTGCTACTTCTGATTTTATCCCCGTTTATTTTTATTTCGATCATTGGCTTCAATACCGCCGATCTGAATAAAGATATCTTTATTATTACCTTTATTATTATTGCCTATACCTATGTGACTCGCTGGATCAGCAAGTGGTTAAGCAAAGAGAAAAAAGCGTAAGCGAGAAGATAACGTTTCTTTCCTAATGCTCATCAGGTTAGGAAAGAACATGACAACCCAAGATTGATACAAAAAAAAACACCTGCCGAAGCAGGTGTAAATAACAATCAGGTCTACAGACGGATGGTGCCTCACTCAACGTTTCGCCCGTTCGCTGATGGTAAGAGGATTAGCTCTTGATCATCTAAATTGGACAATAGGCACCGATAATCGGCTTTGCGTCATCCCTGGGTTTATGAAGCTAGGCTGTCATAATAAGTGGGATGAGCATCTACATAATAGATAATGCAGAATGCATGCCAACTTTTATATCGCTGCACGTTTTTCTATTCTTAACCTCGTAACTCCCCTGCTTCTAAACGATATTTTTATTTCTTACTTATTGTGATTTTTTAACACCTCATTCTTACCAAATCCCATTCTGTTCGATTCAGCTATTTTGTCTCAATTTAGAGACAGCTTAGAATGCCTATTAATTTCTCCATATAAATCAATCAGTAAAATGTCTCTTTTTGACGACATGGAAATAGGGATTTGTATCGGATCTGCGACAAATATTTTTATTCATAAAAAACATAACGTTATAAGCACATTCAGATAAGAACCATTCTTGTTAAAAGCGATGCCTGAGATATTAAGAATAAAGATAATAAAAAAACAGATTCATGGATAAAGATAAGAAGATAAGAAGATAAGAATACGGAAAGGAAAATAATCAGGTTAGAAATGGTTACGGTTTTAAAATGCAAAAACCCCGCTCGATTGAGCGGGGTTCTTTAAATTGGTCGGCGAGAGAGGATTCGAACCTCCGACCCACTGGTCCCAAACCAGTTGCGCTACCAAGCTGCGCTACTCGCCGAAATTTAACTGCTTAAGGCAGTAACTCGATATCATTTTTTTCGTGGTGCGAAAGGGGGGACTTGAACCCCCACGTCCATAGGACACTAACACCTGAAGCTAGCGCGTCTACCAATTCCGCCACCCTCGCAATGTCACAAAAAAAATGGGGTGGCTAATGGGACTCGAACCCACGACAACTGGAATCACAATCCAGGGCTCTACCAACTGAGCTATAGCCACCATAACTTCACTTATTTCAAAGTGTTGTCATACTACTACATACAACTTTATTTTGCCACCGTAGCTTGTCACCTTTTGATGGTGCGCCCGACAGGATTCGAACCTGAGACCTCTGCCTCCGGAGGGCAGCGCTCTATCCAGCTGAGCTACGGGCGCTTAACGCCGTTGCGGGAGAGGATAGTACGGATTTATCCCCCTGCTGTCTAGTCCTTTTTTCAATAAAATTATCGATTGCTTGCCTTTTATCCATTTCGTCGAGAAAGAGAGCATTTTTTCCCTCTTTCTCGTCTATTAGATGAAATTTTACCCACAAAATATTTTTACGATGGGCTTTTATCATGGCGACTAAAGCTGCGGATCACAAAATAAAGCCCGGAAACCGTCAATAAAAAGATAGCCCCTACAATCAGTGACAAACGCGTTTCTGGATTAATCGCCATCCCCACCAGCACACAGGCTAAAAACAGCAGCGTGGCGTAGTTCACCCATGGAAACAGAATCGATTTAAACGTATGCCCTGCCATCTGCTGCTGGTTCTGCTTACGAAAACGTAGCTGGCTGGTCAAGATCACTAGCCAAGGCACCATTCCTGGCAAGACGCTTGCACTATATACATACACAAATACCTGTTCAGGGTTTGGAATGATATAGTTCAAGCTCGACCCTGCAACCAAGCATAAGATAGTAAAACCGACACAACGCGCCGGAACGCCGTTTTTCGTCAGTTTTAATAGTCCACTCGGTAACTGCTTATTTTGCGCCAGCGCGTATAACATACGCCCGCCGCTGTACATGCCGCTATTGCAGCCAGACAATGCTGCAGTGAGCACCACAAAGTTAATTACCGCCGCTGCCGAGACAATCCCCACTTTAGCGAATGTCATCACAAACGGGCTGCCTTGTTGCCCGACTTCTGTCCACGGGAACAGCGTCACCACAATAAAAATGGCGCCGACATAGAAAATAAGAATGCGCCACAGAATATTATTGATGGCTTTTTTCAGTGTCACTTGTGGGTTTTTGGCTTCTCCTGCGGTGATCCCGACGAGCTCAACGCCTTGATAAGATGCCACCACGATACACAACGCAAATAAGAAACCTTTCCAGCCGCCAGCGAAGAATCCGCCATGCTCGGTCAAGTTAGCCAATCCAATCGGCTCGAAATTATTGCCAAGACCAAAGAAAATTAGCCCCAAGCCAATCAAAATCATCACCACAATCGTGGTCACTTTGATCATCGCAAACCAGAATTCTAGCTCGCCGTATAGCCTTACTGCGGCGAGGTTTGCCAGTGCCACCAACGCAACGGCAACCATCGCAAATATCCACTGGGGCACATCAGGGAACCAATACTTTGCATATTCCCCTATTGCAGTTATCTCTGAAATTCCAACCGCGACCCACATAAACCAATAACCCCACGCGGTTAAACATCCCCAAAAAGGACTTAAATATTTATAACCAAATGAAGCAAATGAACCAGTGACTGGCTCCAGAAAGAGCATTTCGCCCATAGAACGCATGATGAAGAAGACAAATAACCCTGCGATAATATACGCCAACAATACGGATGGTCCCGCCCACTTCAACGTACTCGCTGAGCCCATAAATAGCCCAACCCCAATTGTCCCGCCCAAAGCAATCAGCTCAATATGACGGGCTTCTAGCCCTCGCTGAAGACCTTGCTGTGGCTTATCCATAATTTCCCCTGTCGATAATAACCATTCGATATTCGCAGCTCTAATAGCCATAACTTTTTAGTCATCGCGGCTGGTTGTCGAAAATAAAATAAAAAATACAATCCCCCAAGATACCGTGAGATCCCTTAGGTTGCATCTATTTTTGAACAATTGTAGGTATATTTGAAGATAGAATGGGGGCGCCAGAAATAAATAGACCCGCATAATGCGGGTCTATTCAGTCAGAAAAGCGCTTAAAGCTTACCACCGTAGTAGTAGCCTAAAAACTTCAGCAATTTAAACTGTCGTTTAATTCGTGTTGGTTGGGAAAGTAAGCGATACAGCCATTCTAGCCCTAAGTTTTGCCAGACTTTAGGCGCACGCTTAACATGCCCGGTGAACACATCATAAGTTCCACCGACGCCCATATACAAAGCATCAGGATGCACAACACGGCAATCACGCATAAAGATTTCTTGCTTAGGAGAACCCATCGCCACGGTCACAATCTTGGCACCGCTCGCGTGAATACGCTCAAACAGCGCACTGCGATCTTCTGCCGTAAAGTAGCCATCTTGGGAATCCACAATGTTGACATTCCATTGTGCGCGTAGCTTCGCTTTAGTCTGCTCAAGAATTTCTGGCTTGCCGCCCACTAAAAATACTGGGGTGCCTTCTTTTCCTGCGCGCTCCATTAAGCCTTCCCATAAATCGGCACCTGCCACACGAGAAACCTCGGCTTTTGGATATTTACGGCGAATAGCACGCACAATGCTGATCCCATCGGCATAAAGGTATTCCGCCTGCCCTAATAAGGTATTCAGCGCAGTATCTTGCTCTGCGATCATCACTTTCTCTGCGTTGATAGCCACTAATGTGCCTGTTTTGGTCTTACCGTCAGCAAACAGATAGTCCAAGAAATGGGCCATGTTTTTAAAGCCCCAAATATTATGACCTCTGATGCTATATTGAGGAATTGACGACTGTTCCATGATGCTCCTTTTAACGGCTTTCCCGTTGACCACTTTTTAAATATAAAGCGGCTTTGGTACGAATAAGACCGGCACTTTCAAATAACCAGTACAGTAATTTAGCTAACACTAAACATAGCCCGAAGACTAAGCAGAAAAAGACTACGCGCGAGACAAAGGAATCGACCCCTTCACGAGCTAATACAATCATGTTGAAGATGGCGCCGAAACAAAATGCCTGCATAATCGCAGCCTTGTAACGGTTGGATTCTTTTAGACTTAACCCATAAATCCAATCAAACCATTTAATGATCATGCCCACCACGATAGCGCCCAGCGGGATAAACAGCACGCCCCCCATGACCACCAGCGAGCCAATTAACGTAGGCGAAATCGCTAACCCAGAATGGTTATTCAGCACTTCCCACGTAAAATAGTTAGCCGAGTTTAATACCGTATCAGGGCGTTCAGGCCATACCCATGCAGGAATAAACACATAGAAATCACGGATAATCGGCGCTAAACCTTGGAATTCCATTTGGTCATAATAGCTGAGCAATAATCCTAAGTTTTCCCATGGCGAGAACGTATCGCGAGTTAGATACAAGAAGGTGTAAAACGCTTCGGCACCGCTCACATCAAGACCGTAACGCTTGAGAGCTAACCAGAACATCCCAACAATACTTGCCACACCCGCCGCTGCCAGCATCCAAAGCGTGATCCAGCCTCTGACAATCCCGATAAATAGGAACAGGGCAAATGCCAAGATAATGTTGGCACGGGTTCCGCCCACAATAACATAGGTTAAGAAACCGAATGAGACCGTGCTAATCAGGAAGAAAATCCAGCGTTTTTGCGTAGGTTTCAAGAAATAGACAATCAGCATTGCAGGGATAAAGAAGTAGAAAAAGCGCTTCAATGCCACGCCCGACACCTGACTGGAGAATATCTGGCTATAGGATTTCAACTTAAACAGCAAGAAACCGTTATCCATGAAAAAAATGCCTACAGTAACCACCGCCACGGCAATCAGCAGTAGACAGGTCAGATTGGTTTCCACCTTATTCATACTAAATACGGCGCGACGCTGGGTATCCACGCGCTTAGTTAAACGCGTTTTGTACGTCACGTAGTAAATGGCGTAGAAGCTGGTTGACGCCAACATGGCATACATCAAGTAATCTGCGGGGACGATTGCCACGTCAAACTGGAAAACCAATGCACAAGTCAGCGGGAATCCGAAGTAAAACGTCAGCAAATACAATAAGGTAAAGAAAATATTAAAATTAAAGCGCACGCGCAAAAACTCTTTATACATCAGCGTGCCGATAAAGATAATAGAGATTAGGTAGATAAGCGCTAAGCCACCCAATTCAAGCAATGTCATGCTTTCGCCTCCGCAATGCTGAGGATCTGTTTCCAGCCATCAGTAAAGTTAGGCGCAAAGAATTCAATATGCTGTTTATTCAGCGAATTCATTTGGCGTTGTGCTTCATCCACTAATGGCAGAGTCAGCTCATCACCATAGAAAAAGACTGGGACATTCTGCGCCGTTAAATCTTGCCAGAAGGTATTTTGGCGACTGATGACAAAAGGAATAGAGAACTGAATAAGCAAACAAACCGTTCCAACCCCTTGTTGGCGATTAAAAATAAAGTAGCCAAGATCGCAGGTTTTCAGCAAATTCAGGTAATCATCGAACGCCATACGTTCTTTAAGAATATCCACCTGCCCCTGAGGGAATTCGCTTTGTGCTGCTTGCTCAACTTCGGCAATATAGTTTTGGTTATTCGCTGGGTAGCCCATCGGGACTATCACCTTCACCTTGTCACCAAATTGCTGTTTAATCGCGCTCAGCGCTTCCACATGACGATTAGAGCGGTCACCTGAGTTACCGAGCAGGATAGTTAATTGCTCGCCCTCACGAGGCTGACGTTCGTTTAGCGTCAATGCCGGATCCATACGCGTCGGGAAATAGAGAACCGACGATGGCACATTAGGATTCGACTGCTGAAAATGGCACAAATCTCCCCGTGTTGCACAAACGTGCCCCACTTTTTTTTGAGCCAGACGACGTAGAATATAAAACAGCTTGAATTTCAGTGAGCTAGATTCTTCATAGAGATCAGCGCCCCAAATATGCCACCAGAATTGATGGGATTTTATCTTGCCAAAAAGCAGTGCTAACCAAATTGGCGCATTAAATTGCCCATGGAAGAAAAAGCGTGTACGACGCTCCGCTTTCGCGCGACGAATAACGCTATCTGCAATAGATTGTTTGCTGTCAAAAACTTCAATTTCAAGCATCGGATAGGCAGCAGCAAGCTGCGCATCCTGGCTCACCACCATAAAATGCGGCTTTTGTGACGGTGCCATCTCTTGGCAAATAACGTTATTAAAAAACGTTAAAACCGTCTGATTATGATGCGGGAGATCAGATCCCAGTACATGTATTAAGGTTGTCATGCTCGCCTACGGTAGATCAAAAATACGCAACAACAGAGAGTAAAATATACGATATAGGTCGCCATATAGGCTTGTGTCGCCCCCACGGCGCCATGTTCAGGAATAAACCAATGGGCAAAGCCCGTTAACAGAACAAATTGGCTAACTTCCGTAAGAACATAAAAACGTAGCGCTGCTTTCGCGATGACGAGATAACCAAAGACGTAAGCACCCACTTTCAATACATCGCCGACCAGCTGCCAAGCAAACAGGTCTCTCATCCCTGTAAACTCTTTTGAGAACAGCAGCCAAATCGCAAAATCACGCAGCAGCCAAACCGTAAAGCTCACGGCGGCAACAGCCGGTAATACAAACTTCAATGCCTTAACAATTTCGGCAGAAATTTCATTTTTATGCTGTAAACGGGACAGCGTGGGCAGTAAATATACCGAAAATGTTGCTGTGATGAATTGTAAATAGGCATCCGAAATCGTGGTAACGCCCGTCCATAATCCCACTTCATCCCAGCTATAAGTCTGTGCCAATAAATTTCGCATCATGATATAGGCAACAGGCAGTGTGATTGCCGTGAGCATTGCCATGATGGTGAACTTACCTAAATTAGTGGCAATAGCTTTATCCCATGCGGGTTTTAGTGATGACAACGCAAATTGTTTACGTCGAATAATCATCCCAACCGCAGGCAATACCACTAAAGCGGGTACCAATGCTAGCCCTGCAAGTGCGCCATCATAACCTCCCATCAGATAGCATAAATAATAGGCGACTACGCCGATTATGCTACCAAAAATGATGGCCGTCGCATTCCCAGCAGCGTCTCGGTAACCTTTCAAAATCGCCAAGAAATAGTTCGCATACGCGATACCCATTTGAATCAAGGCAACCATGCGGATCACGCCACTGTATTGCTCAGTATCAAATAGTGCAGCACTGATAGGGGCGCTACATAGCAAGAAAATAATCGCCAGTAACGTTGAAAATCCGAGGATTATCGTTGAAGACGTTCCCAGCACAGCCC
>NZ_WLUG01000087.1:0-20780 GCF_009706505.1 Providencia sp. wls1922
AGAAATGCTACTTAATAAACATTCCCGCAAGGAATAGCACGACAATGGCGCCGATCACGGCAACAACAAAACTACCGAAGTTAAAGCCATCCACCTTGCCTTTACCAAAGAATGTGCTGATGTATCCCCCGATAACCGCCCCGACGATCCCCAATACAGTCGTCATGATAAAACCCATTTGATAGGTTCCAGGCATTAACCATTTAGCTAAAACACCTGCGATTAAACCAAAGATAATCCAAGCAATAACGCCCATTTGAGGCCTCCAATATCTCTGTTGCTCTAAATTTCCTAGCACGATAACTTTGTTACACGATATAGACTCTTTAATCATGACATACGGTAATGACAATATTTTGAATTAATCACCACCATACTAGTCACCACCATACATAGTAATTAAAGACCTAATCTCAAATTTTGGCAAATTTCATCATGTTAAGATGATACGACAGAAAGCTGCTCCACATGTAGCGCAATAACATCCGCTATTTGCTCCGCCGTTTTCAACGCTCTCACTTGAGAAAACAGTTCATCCGCCTGCTGATACTCTTTACGTAAATAACTCAGCCACTGTTTGATACGAGCTGCATGGTAATGCCCTGTATCACCCAGTTTTTCTAGTTCCGTATATTTAAAGAGTATTTTCCCGACCTGTTCCCAAGGCATCTTCGCGACATTGTGTTTGATCACACGGCTCAAATTCGGCGTATTTAAAGCACCTCGACCAATCATAATCGAATCGCACCCAGTGATTTCCATACAGCGTTTAGCACTTTCATAATCCCAGATTTCGCCATTGGCAATCACCGGAATCGACAGTTTCTGACGAAGCTCACCAATCGCCTGCCAGTTAATACATTCCGCTTTATAGCCATCTTCCTTTGTACGCCCATGAACCGTCAGTTCGGTCGCCCCGGCTTGCTGTACAGCATCCGCAATTTCATGAGCAAATTGGCTGCTATCCCAACCCAAACGGACTTTCACAGAAACGGGTAAATCTTTCGGTACAGCCGCTCGCATAGCTTTAGCGGCGTGATAGATAAGCTCTGGCTGCTTCAATAACGTCGCACCGCCACCGCTGCCATTTACCGTTTTTGATGGACAACCGCAATTGAGATCGACGCCCCAAGAGCCTAATTCAATTGCGCGGTTGGCATTTTCAGCCAACCACTCAGGATGTTGCCCTAATAGCTGCACCCGCACTAACGTTCCCGATGGCGTTCGGCTACCTTGTTGCAATTCCGGGCATAACCGATAAAACGTTTTTGCCGGCAACAAGGTATCGACAACTCGCACAAACTCAGTAATGCACAAGTCGTAGTCGTTCACCTCACTCAATAATCGGCGAACCAGAGAATCGAGTACCCCTTCCATCGGGGCGAGTAGCACACGCATTAGCTATCACTACGCCCTTGTCTAACTCGCTTCTGTGCATTTTTCCACGGTGAACCTGAAGTGGATTCAGACTGACCTTTCTCGGAATTCGCATTTTGACGACGAGGACGGCTTGAACCTTTATTGCTATTATTGCCTGAATGATTGCTGCGCTCACCGCGGCTATCCTCAGAGCTACGGCGGTTGTCAGAACCACGACGGTTATCAGACCCGCGGCGACTATCAGAACCACGACGATCATTACGCTGAGAAGGCTTTTGGATCGGCTCAGCTTTGATTGACGGGTCTGGCTCGTAGCCTTCAATCTCCATCTGTGGGATGGATTTTTTCAATAATTTCTCAATATCTTTAAGCAGTTTCGCTTCATCGATACACACCAAAGATACCGCCATACCCGTGGCTTCCGCACGTCCAGTACGACCAATACGGTGAACATAATCTTCCGCCACATTAGGCAGCTCAAAGTTAACCACATAAGGGAGCTGTTCAATATCTAAGCCGCGAGCCGCAATATCTGTCGCCACTAAGACACGGATATCCCCGGATTTAAAATCAGCTAAAGCACGGGTACGAGCGCCTTGGCTCTTATTACCATGAATCGCCGCCGCTTTGACACCATCTTTGTTTAAGTGCTCAGCTAAGCGGTTAGCGCCATGTTTGGTACGCGTAAATACCAGAACTTGCTGCCAGTTTTCACGCCCAATCATAAACGAGAGTAACTCAGCTTTACGTTTTTTATCCACTAAATGAACATACTGCGTTACTTGCTCAGAAGCTGAGTTGCGCGGAGCCACTTCAATGGAAACTGGATTGTTCAATAACTTGCTCGCCAACTGTTTGATCTCATCAGAGAACGTCGCGGAGAACAGAAGATTTTGGCGCTTTTTAGGTAATTTCGTGATCACACGGCGAATATCGTGAATAAAGCCCATATCTAACATACGGTCAGCTTCATCCAAGACGAAAACTTCAACCTGCGATAAATCCACCGCGTTTTGATGTTCCAAGTCCAATAAACGACCCGGTGTTGCGATCAACACATCCACACCACCACGCAGTTTCATCATTTGCGGGTTAATACTGACGCCACCGAACACAACAAATGAACGAATTCTCAAATGACGGCTATATTCTTTTACATTTTCAGCCACTTGAGCCGCAAGTTCACGGGTCGGGGTTAAAATCAATGCGCGAATAGGACGACGGTTATTACCGCGTGGATTGTCCACCAGCTTTTGCAAAATAGGTAAAGTAAAACCCGCTGTTTTACCCGTACCTGTTTGAGCGCTGGCTAATAGGTCTTTGCCCGCTAAAACAGCAGGAATAGCTTGTTGTTGAATAGGCGTAGGACTTTCATAGCCTAATTCATTAATGGCACGCAAGATTTCCTCGTTTAACGCGAGGTCAGAAAAACTAGTCAAATTAATTACTCCGGGCTCCACCGCTTCAATTTACTGGGCAGCTCTAGGGGGGAAGATTCGATATTCAATAGAAGAAAAGCGCAAACTGCCATGCGACACGCAAAAATTCTACCATCATTTGACCATGATAAATATATTAATTTAGATTGATGAATAAACTAATACAAAATCTGCTTTATATAGTATATATACGTACACAAAACTAAAGATACATCCGTTTTCATCCTGAACAATGAATAAATGCCAACTAAGAGCATGCTAAAAATTATTTAATTCTGAATCAAAAGGAATGTTTATGAACACAAATTCGTCGCCAACATTACGCGGAGAGAGCGCCAAACTCCAACTTCTTCTCGCCGCTGCCGATGTTTATGGAGAACAAGGTATCGACGGGGCAACCACCCGCCAAATTGCCCAAGCATCTGGGCAAAATATCGCAGCTATTTCCTATTATTTCGGATCTAAAGAAGGGTTATATCTCGCGGTTGCTCAGCAAATTGCCAATAATATCAAAGAGAGTTTCGCTGAAACTATCACTCAAATAGATAACTTTATTAGCCAACCCGCAGAGTCACAAATTCCTGAAGAAGCGCTCGAATTACTGAAAAAAACCATTATTTCGTACAATTTTTTCCAACTTAAAAAAGAAAACTTAAGCTTCTCGCGCATTCTAGCTCGCGAGCAGCTGAACCCAACCGAAGCGTATGGATTGATCCACGAACAAGCGTTAGGACCCATTCACTCACGGCTCAATCGCTTAATTTCTATTTATATCGGCGCCGACCCTAATAATCTAGCGACCTTGATCCACACGCACGCCATTTTAGGTGAAACCCTCTCATTCCGCATTGCGCGAGAAACCTTACTCAGACAAACCGGTTGGAAGCACATCAACGAAAGCGAATTTAAAATTATTAATCAGGTTCTTATTGAGCATATCGACATTTTATTATTGGGGTTACGTCATCGCCAACTAGCAGAAAAGTGATATGATATATGGATTAAATTAAATCATAATCCTGAGTAATGTTTTATCCGTCACTAAGGTTAGCTATGAACACAAAACGCCGTGCATTGGTTATATTACTGCTTATCATGCTGATTGCCACTATTGCTGGAGGCTATTATTATCAGTCACTTAAGGATAAGACATTCGCCTTATACGGGAATGTGGATGTGCGCACAGTTAACCTTAGTTTTCGAGTCAATGGTAAACTCGCCTCTTTAGATGTTGATGAAGGGGCGAAAGTCACTGCTGGGCAACGACTTGGTAAATTGGATGATGCGCCGTACATCAACGCGTTAAATAAAGCTAAAGGGCTGCGAGATAGCGCTAAAGCACAGTTAGCACTCAAAGAGAAAGGCTACCGGACACAAGAAATTGCTCAAGTCGAATCTGAAGTCGCTCAGCGTCAAGCCGCTTGGCAATATGCGGATAATTTTTACAAACGTCAGCAAGGTTTAGCGGCACAAAAACTGATTTCTGCCAATGACTTAGATAATGCCAAAAACAATCGAAATCAAACGCTTGCCGCATTAAAAGCTTCCCAAGATAAACTCAACCAATATCAGAGCGGATTTCGCCAAGAAGAGATAGCAGCAGCCCGAGGGGAATGGCTACAAGCAGAAGCTGCCGTTGCTCAAGCTGAGCTTGATCTCTCAGACACCCAGCTTATCGCCCCATCTGACGGCACAATCCTGACTCGTGCCATCGAACCTGGCACCATCATTGGTGCAGGTAATACCGTTTTTAGCGTGACATTAACTCACCCTGTTTGGGTGCGAGCCTATGTGAGTGAAGCTCATTTAGGTGATGCGGTTCCTGGTAGTAAAGTCTTACTCTTTACGGATAGCCAGCCCAATACCCCTTACCATGGTACGATTGGTTTTGTCTCCCCTACGGCCGAATTTACCCCAAAAAGTGTACAAACACCGAATTTACGTACCGACTTAGTCTATCGATTACGAATTATTGTCGATGATCCTAACGATAAACTGCGTCAAGGAATGCCTGTCACCGTTGAATTTGCGACACCTCAGCAATAGGGCGCATTATGGCTCAGCAAGATATTCACTCATCGAACAGCGTGATTTCATTAATAAACGTCGAAAAACGCTTTGTTGGGCTAAATAACCCTGCGGTTGAAAGCCTAACTACCGAAATTCACGGCGGCTCCGTGACGGGGTTAGTCGGCCCCGATGGTGCAGGGAAAACGACGCTAATGCGCATGCTGGCGGGGCTACTCAAACCCGATTCAGGGCAAATCCACTTAATGGGATTAGACCCTATTAAAGACAGTATCGAAGTGCGGGCAAACCTCGGTTATATGCCGCAAAAATTCGGTTTATATGAAGATTTAACGGTTCAAGAAAATCTTGATTTATATGCCGACCTGCGCGGCGTTATTGGTGAAGAGCGCCAACAAACTTATAAACAATTACTCGCATTTACTAGCCTAGCCCCATTTACTGCTCGCCTTGCCGGTAAGCTTTCAGGGGGAATGAAACAAAAATTGGGACTCGCCTGCACGCTATTAGGTAAGCCGAAAGTTTTACTGCTGGATGAGCCGGGTGTCGGCGTAGATCCTATTGCTAGGCGAGAACTTTGGCAAATGGTGCACACCCTTGCTGACGATGGTATGTTGATCCTCTGGAGTACATCGTATCTGGATGAAGCAGAGCAGTGCAAAGAGGTGCTACTACTCAATGAAGGCAAACTTCTGTATAGCGGAAAACCCGAGCAACTCACCCAAAAGATGGCGGGACGCTCATTTTTACTCGATGTTCCTCCAACACAAAAACGCACCATTCTACAAAATGCCTTAGTGTTACCCGAAACCACCGATGGCGTGATCCAAGGGCGCTATATTCGCTTAATTTTAAAACCTCATGCATCCCAAGAGAATTTACTTAATGCGTTAAATATGAGAGATCAAACGCTGATTGAAGCCCAGCCACGCTTTGAAGATGCGTTTATCGACCTTTTAGGTGGCGGACCATCCCATCGTTCTGAACTCGCAGCTATCGTGCCACAAATTCCACCCGCTCCCAATGAAACCGTCATTGAAGCCCGCAACCTGACCAAAAAATTCGGGGATTTTGCCGCGACGGATACCGTTAACTTTCAGGTAAAACGGGGTGAAATTTTTGGATTATTAGGGCCTAACGGCGCAGGCAAATCCACTACCTTTAAGATGATGTGTGGATTAATGAAACCCACGGATGGACAAGCTCTGGTGCTTGGTATGGATTTAAAAACCAGTTCAAACAAAGCCCGTCAGCACCTTGGGTATATGGCACAAAAATTTTCCCTCTACGGCAACCTCAAAGTTGGGCAAAACTTAAAATTTTTCTCCGGTGTATACGGTTTGCATCATAAACAACAAGCCACCAAAATGCAGGAGATGATCAACGCGTTTAATTTTACTCCCATTATCAGCCAGATTACTGACTCACTTCCGCTAGGTTATAAGCAGCGCCTTGCCCTCGCCTGCTCACTGATGCATGAACCGGATATCCTGTTTTTAGATGAACCCACTTCGGGAGTTGACCCGCTAACTCGGCGAGAATTTTGGCTACACATTAATGGTATGGTAGACAAGGGGGTCACCGTCATGGTCACCACCCACTTTATGGATGAAGCGGAATATTGCGATCGTATCGGGTTGGTTTATCACGGAAAAATTATTGCCGCAGGCACTCCAGATGAGCTAAAAAAACAGGTCGCCAGCACAGAAAATCCGAATCCATCCATGGAAGATGCCTTTATTGAATTAATTTTCAACTACGATAAACAGCGGGAGGCACAATGAAGACAACCGCCTCTGGTTTTTCATGGCGCAGGCTGAAAGCCCTCTGTTGGAAGGAAAGTAAGCAGATAGTTCGAGACCCCAGTAGCTCCTTAATAGCCATTGTTATCCCACTGATGCTGCTATTTATTTTCGGTTATGGGATCAATCTAGACTCCAGTAAATTACGAGTGGGTATCCTAATGGATCAACAAAGCCAACCCGCTCGTGAATTAGTCGATACCTTTACCGGCTCTCCCTTTATTGATGCCACCATTAGCGATAATCGCAATTTATTGATTAATAAAATGCAAGCGGGCGAAATTCGCGGCATTGTGGTGATCCCCGTCAATTTTGCAGAGCAACTTTCTCGCCTTGATGGACATGCGGCAATCCAAGTGATCACCGATGGAAGTGAACCCAATACCGCCAATTTTGTGCAAGCCTACACCAAAGGGGTTTGGCATACATGGCTTATCCAACAAGGTGAAAATCAAGGTTATCCCACCGACCCGCTTATCGAACTCAATATGCGCTATTGGTTTAACGAAGCGGCACTCAGCCAACATTTTATTATTCCAGGCGCCATTAGCATCATTATGACCGTCGTAGGTGCCATTTTAACTTCACTGGTGATAGCCCGAGAATGGGAACGGGGCACCATGGAAGCACTGCTTTCCACCCAAATCACTCGCACTGAATTACTGCTTTCCAAATTATTGCCCTATCAAATTCTTGGATCGTTCGTCATGGTGCTGTGTATGTTGGTGACGACCTTCGTGCTCGATATTCCTTATCGTGGCTCTTTATTGATTTTATTTGTGATAACCAGCCTCTATTTGGCCACCGCATTAGGAATGGGATTACTGATTTCAACCATTACCCGCAACCAGTTCAATGCGGCAATGGTGGCACTGAATGCAGCCTTTTTGCCTGCCATTATGCTTTCAGGGTTTATTTTTGAAATTGATAGCATGCCAATATTTATTCAAGTAGTGACTTACTTCATTCCCGCTCGCTACTTTGTCAGCAGCTTGCAAACCTTATTTTTGGCGGGAGATATCTATCTGGTGTTATTCACCGATTTCTTATTGCTGATTGCTTCAGCGATATTATTCATTGGCTTAACGGCGCTGAAAACGCGTCGCCGTTTGGATTGAGGTGAACTATGTTTTATCGTCTTTACACCTTAATTATGAAAGAGTTGCAATCACTATTGCAGGAAAAACAGACGCGAATTATTTTAATCATGCCTGTCATTTTCCAAATGATCCTCTTCCCACTGGCGGCGACCTTAGAAGTCACTAACACCACCATTGCCATTTTTGATCAAGATAATGGCGAGCATTCCATTGAGCTCACTCAACGCTTAGCAAAAGCCAGCGCATTTTCCCATGTGCTGTTACTGAAAAATGAACCTGAGATTCGAGAAACGCTAGATAACCGTAAAGCCTTGTTAGTCGTCCGTTTTAATCAAAATTTCAGCGCTGATATCGCTAGCCATCATACCGCAAATATGATGTTGCTATTGGATGGACGAAACTCAAATAGCTCCCAAATAGCGGCTAATTACATTGAACAGATAGTCACGCAATATCAGCAGGAGCTCACACAAACCCAAGTGCTACCCAATAACAGTGAACTGATTGTCCGCAACTGGTACAACCCAAACTTAGACTATAAGTGGTTTATTGTGCCTTCATTAGTGGCATTGATTACGACGATAGGAGTGCTGATCGTCACCTCGTTGTCTATTGCAAGAGAACGAGAACAAGGAACCCTCGACCAACTATTAGTTTCGCCGCTAACCACATGGCAAATCTTTATTGGCAAAGCGATTCCTGCCTTAGTCGTCGCCACTGCACAAGCAACATTGGTGCTAGTGATTGGGATTTTTTGCTACAAAATCCCGTTCGCCGGTTCACTATTGCTGTTCTATGGCACGATGATTTTTTATGGTTTATCACTCGTGGGATTTGGTCTGCTCATCTCCGCATTGTGCTCAACTCAGCAGCAAGCGTTTATTGGCGTGTTTGTGTTTATGATGCCCGCAGTGTTGCTATCCGGTTATATCTCTCCCGTCGAGAATATGCCCGTTTGGCTACAGGATATTACGTGGGTGAATCCCATCCGCCACTTTACGGATATCACTAAGCAGATTTACCTTAAAGATGCTGATTTTTCCGTGGTATTTCATAGCTTATGGCCTCTTCTGATTATCTTCCTGGTAACCAGCTCTCTGGCTTATTACTTATTTCACAAAAAAATCGCTTAACTGCCAGATAAAAACCATAAAAAACCCCGCAACAATTAACTTATTGCGGGGTTTCATATTTTCAATCAGCTTGATTAGTAATTAACGGCGGTCACCGAAAATACGCAGTAACATCAGGAACAGGTTGATGAAATCTAAGTACAGAGATAACGCGCCCATAATGGAGTACTTACGCATATTTTCTCTGTCATCTTGGTTGATTTGCTCACCCATCTCTTTGAGTTTTTGAGTGTCATAAGCAGTTAATGCAGCAAACAGTAATACACCACCGTAAGTGATCACCCAGTACATCATAGAGCTTTGCAGCCAGATATTAACCAGAGAAGCGACAACCAGACCAATCAGCGCCATAAACAGGAAGTTACCCATCCCTGTTAAGCTACGCTTAGTTGTGTAACCGTAGAAGCTTAACGCGCCGAACATCACTGCGGTAATGATGAACATCCCAACAACAGACTCACCAGTATAAACCGCTAAAATAACGGAGATAGTTAAACCAGTCAGTAATGCGTAAAGCATAAACATCCCAGTTGCAATCGCACCGCTCATTTTAGGCAGTAAGAAAGACAGCCCCATCACTAAACCAAGTTCAGCGATGATCATTCCAAAGAACAGAACTTTGTTAGTTGCGATAGTGAAAAACAGACCGCTGCTTAAGGAGTACCAAGCAACAAAAGCTGTCAGTAATAACCCGACAGTCATCCAACCGTAGACTTGCGACATAAATGCCTGAACGCCAGTGCTGGCATTCTGGACAAGAGAATCATTACGTTGATCAAATTGACCCATGATGGTTACCCTTCCATTTTAAGAAAAATCGACCCAGCAAAACCACCAACAGAGTAATCCTTACTGTGATCGGACAAATTTGTTCCAAAGTTTATCACAATATTTTGACATTACCATTCGGCTTATTCGCATTTTCCGCGTAACAGTTTAAGACTACCAACGGTTTGCAGAAGCTTCATCACTCTCTTTGGCTTCCACCCAGCGTTCATTATCAGGGAGAGACTCTTTTTTCCAGAATGGTGCTTTGGTTTTCAGGTAATCCATTATAAATTCAGCCGCTTGGAATGCTGCATTGCGATGTGCGCTGGTCACGCCTACGAATACAATTTCTTCACCGGGTTGTAAGGTACCTATCCGGTGGATCACACTCACGCGTTGCAGTGGCCAGCGCTCGCGAGATTGCATCACAATGTCCGCTAAGGCTTTTTCTGTCATGCCAGGGTAGTGTTCGAGAGTCAATGCCGCTACGCTGTCCCCTAAATTATGATTACGGACTTTACCTGTGAATGTCACTACGGCGCCATCACTGTCACATTCAGCAAGCCACGCATACTGCTCGCCAACACTAAAATTCTCGGTTTGTACCGCAATATGGGTATTGTCCATGGTCATCCCCCTGTAACTGGTGGGAAGAAAGCCACTTCATCGCCCGCATTCAGGGGATGGTCCGCAGAAACAAACGATTGATTAACCGCAGCTAATAATTTGCCATCTTCCAAAGCCAGCGCCCAGCGATCACCTTTTTGAGTTAATGCTTGGCGCAAAGATTCTACGGTTGGGTACTCCGCTGCTAACTCTAAGCGGTCAGTGCCAACTAACTCACGAACTTGAGCAAAAAAGAGGACAGTGATCATGCTTCCACCTTAAAATAACCGGACTTTCCGCCCGTTTTTTCTAATAAACGCACAGGCCCAATAACCATATCTTTTTGTACCGCTTTGCACATGTCGTAGATAGTTAATGCTGCGACAGAAGCCGCCGTTAACGCTTCCATTTCGACACCCGTTTTCCCTGTTAATCGGCAACAAGTTTCGATGCGTACACGGTTATGGGCTTGCTCAGCTTCTAGGGTGACTTCCACTTTGGTCAGTAGCAAAGGATGGCACAGCGGGATCAACTGCCACGTATTTTTTGCCGCTTGGATCCCAGCGATACGTGCCGTCGCAAAGACATCCCCTTTATGGTGACTGCCATCCACAATCATGGCTAAAGTTTCTGGGTTCATCGTCACAAACGCTTCTGCGCGTGCTTCACGGACGGTTTCCGCTTTGGCTGATACATCAACCATGTGCGCCTCGCCCGACGCATTGAGGTGGGTCAGTTGGGACATAATTACTCCTGAAAATCAAAAAGTTATTAACCGCCGATAACGGAAAGATTCGGGGTGATCCCGCTGTCGCCTTGGTGAAGGAAATGGGTTTCTCGCTTAGACATTAAGCCACTCTGGATACGTGCTTTTAGGGCTTCATTCTGGTTTTCATCGCCCAGTAAATCACGCAGTGGAATGCCATTTTCACCAAATAAACACAAATGCAGATTGCCTAAAGAAGAGACCCTGAGACGGTTGCAGCTTTGGCAAAAATCCTTCTCGTACGGCATGATCAGCCCAATTTCCCCTTGGTAATCAGGGTGACTAAAGACTTGGGCGGGACCGTCGCTACGAGAACGTGGCTGCATATACCAGCCTTCTGCGATAAGGCGATCACGAACGGTTTCACCAGACACATGGTAACGTTGGAATAGGCTGCTGCCTTCCCCTGTTTCCATGAGTTCAATAAAACGCAGTTGAATTGGACGGTGTTTGATCCAATTGAGGAAAGATTTGAGGGCGATATCATTGACGTTTTTCATCAAGACCGCATTGACTTTAACTTTTTCGAAGCCAGCATCAAATGCAGCATCAATCCCTTTCATGACTTGGAAAAATTTATCTTGCCCAGTGATCGCCGCAAATTGGCGAGGGTCAAGGCTATCCACACTCACGTTTACTGCATTCAAACCAGCATCTCGCCATGCTTGCACATCACGAGCCATCCGATAACCATTGGTTGTTACGGCGATTTTTTTGATGGAGTTATTTTCTTTGATAGCGGCAATGATATCGGTGAAATCTTTACGCATCGTTGGCTCACCGCCAGTGATACGGACTTTTTCAGTCCCTAACTCAGCAAAAGCGCGGCTCACTCGACGGATTTCATCAAGCGTCAGAAATTCATGGCGACCACTCGGTTTGTAGCCATCAGGCAGGCAATATGTGCAACGAAAGTTGCAAACATCAGTGATAGATAAACGAAGATAGTAAAATTTTCGGTCAAATTGATCGACAAGTTGCTGCATATTCACACCTTTCCAAATACGGGAGATGCAGACATTTCTATCTTGCACCCTGGTGACTCAAGGTCACGGCCAGAGCATCATATTCAGGAGAACTTAGACACAAAGGCTAGGAGTTTTATCTGGAACCCCGTGAGCTGATTAAGCCTAAAGAGTTAAGACACTCATCACTGGGTTCACTTATTTTCTGTAAGGATTTTAGCCCATTGCAAATGAAAAAGCGAATCCAAAAACGATATATAACTTAATATACAACGACTTACAGAAAACAACCGCTATGCTCAGAAGTCCTTATTATTACGGATAATTTTTTGCTATTTCCATGTGATGATAAACGCCTATCTGTCAATATCTCGTCAAAATGAGGTTAATTCTGTGCACATTGTTTGTTGTAGATCAGTTTTATCCCGCGTTTTTTGATAGATAACCCTAAGAATCCATAAATATGATGTCTCGAATTACTGAAATGACTACATCACCATCGAATCATTATCGAAATGAATCAAAATGACACCTAGAGGGTAAAATACGCACTTAAATTCCGCGAGTTCAAAAAATATTAATTCCTGTTACCCCGCAATAAACAGCGCTATTTAATCTGATTATAGAAAGCGTTGATAATCCCCCATCTATATCCTTTATTTTCATACCGTTCTAGTTAATTACGCTTAGCTACATAATCAAGAAATTTGTGATACCGATCGAGAATATTCTCTTTTGTTGTTTTTTATCACAGCAAGTAAACTTCAGATGGTGTTTTATGATAGATTAGCGCCAATTTTGTTTTAGCACTGATTCTAGATTGATAATTTAGCTAGATTGACAGTTTAAATAGATTGATTGTTTAAATAGGAACACTATGCCAAACCGTAGTTTGACAAATCTTAATCACGTCGTCGCCCTTGGGGGCGGACATGGACTTGGTCGAGTGATGTCTTCTCTCTCATCTTTAGGCTCCCGTTTAACTGGCATTGTCACCACCACGGATAATGGTGGCTCTACAGGGCGAATTCGTCGCTCTGAAGGAGGAATTGCTTGGGGTGATATGCGTAATTGCTTGAATCAGTTGATTACTGAGCCATCTATTGCCTCTAAGATGTTTGAATATCGATTTGCAGGTACAGGGGAATTATCAGGACATAATCTCGGTAATCTAATGCTGAAATCCCTTGACCATTTAAGTGTTCGCCCACTTGAAGCCATCAATTTAATCCGCAATATGCTGAAAGTGGATGCGCAATTAATCCCGATGTCTGAATCACCGGTAGACCTGATGGCTATTGATGATATGGGAAATGAAGTCTACGGTGAAGTTAACGTGGATGCTTTGCAGGAGTTACCGCAAGAATTGCGTTTATACCCTCCCGTTAAAGCGACCAGCGAAGCCCTTGATGCTATCCATCGAGCAGATTTGATTTTAATCGGCCCCGGAAGTTTTTTTACCAGCTTAATGCCCCTGTTATTACTCGATGATATCGCCTGCGCCCTGAAAGAGAGCCAAGCGCCGATGGTGTATATCGGTAATTTAGGGAAGGAAATTAGCACCTCCGCTGCCAGCCTCACACTTCCTGAAAAACTAGTCATGATGGAGCGTTATATTGGACGAAAAAAAATCGATGCGGTGATTGTAGGGCCACGCACCGATGTCACGACAATCCGCCAAGAACGCAAAGTGACTCAGCGAGTATTAGAGGCTGATGATATTCCTTATCGCCACGATAGAAACTTACTGCTGAAAGCCATCGAAGAGACCATTCCCCTTCTGTAATTCACTGAAATTTTAAGTTGCAGGTCAATCCCTGCAACTTTCTCTCTATTTATCTCCAATAATTTAAGTCCGATAATGGTGCTTGTCTAATCCGTACTTTTTCATCCGTAAATAGAGTTTTTTCCGTGGCATTTGCAGATATTCCGACACATCGTTAATTCGTCCTTGATGAATATTCAGAGCTTCCGTAATAATCTGCCGTTCATAATTTTCAATTTGTTGATCTAATGCCGTTGGCGCTACCGACGTTAATAACGGATTCGCTGTCTCCCCCATTGGCATAATGCCAACCGCGTACAGCTCCGCTGCGTTGGCTAACTCCGTTACATTTCCAGGCCAATGACGACGACTCAGTTTTTTGATGAAAGACTCATCCAGTTCAGGCAATTTCTGATTCAATCGAGTACAAGCCAGCTCTAAATAGTGTTGGAATAAAACCGGAATATCCGCTTTACGCAGGGATAACGGTAAGCAATTCACCTGAGTTAATGAAAAATAATAATAAAGTTCTGCAATAATCTGCTGCTGTTTAGTCAAAGTAAGCAGCGGCTGATCCGAGATCCCAATCAAGCGAAATTCCCGTTGGTCTTGCTGTAAATGCTGAACCAAATAACGCTGTTGGTTCACAGGGAGTAACTCAATATTCTTAATCACTAATGTTCCTGAGCGTGCCTCAGAGACCCATGTTTCAACAGGCACTTCTTGCTCATTTAATAATGTTTTGATCACCAATGGCGCTTGCTGTGGTGTGCTAATTTGATGCAGATAGCGCGCTAAGTAAGTGCGACCACTCCCTAACTCTCCTTGTAAGAACACTGCGGCAAGGGTTTCCGATAACCCTTGAAGCTGCCCGCGAACTTGTAAAGACCACTCACTGCTCCCTACAAAATTGAGCATCAATTGGTTTTTGCCCCACCGGCGCTGCAATACACGCTGTTTCCGTGCCGCCAGCGCTTTGGCAACTTGCTCTAAAAGATATTCTGGGTTAATGGGTTTTTGTAGAAAATCCCATGCCCCCATTTTGACTGCTTCCACCGCCATTGGTACATCCCCATGCCCGGTGATCAAAACCACAGGGAGATGTTTGTCTTTAGCGAGAAATAGTGTCATCAGCTCGATGCCCGAACATTCCGGCATACACACATCGCTAAGAACAATGCCGCACCAATCGCGGTGAACTAACTCTTTTGCTGTCAATGGGTTATCACATGCATAAACTCGGTACCCTGCTTGTTCGAGTAGCAGACAATACGCTTCCAATACATCTTTATCATCATCAATCAGCAATATGTCATGGCTGTCATCAAGCATCTTCAAGTACCTTTTTAAATTCTAAAATTACACACCCATTTCCACGCAGTGTAGAAGCGATTCTCAACTCACCACAAATTTGCTGCATAATCGATTGGCTAATGGATAACCCAACCCCCAGCCCAATCTCTTTGCTTGTCGTAAAGGGTTTCATTAATGTATCAGCTAAATGCAGTGGCCACCCCGTCCCGTTATCACACAAGCTCAACAGCAACTTATCAGCGGTTTCGCTGTAATCAACGGTAATTTCAGCCTCTGTGGGGCTGGCATCAAGCGCGTTAGAGAGCAAGTTAACCAACACCTGCTGAATGCCAATTTCATCCCCCAGCACCTTAGGCAATATATCCGGATAGCTTAATATCACTTTGCGGGTTTTATGTTGAAGCTTCAGGACATCCCAAGCGCTTTGAATTGATTGGCGTAAATTCACAGGCTGTAATTGCTCATTATCATCACGCTTACGAGCGAATTGGCGTAATGACCGCACAATGCCATCCATTCGAGCCACAAGTTGTTCTGACTTATTTATCGCCATCAACGACGTGTCATTATCTTGCGCTGGTAACCCTTTTTTCGCCATAAACAGGTGCATCGAGAGAGCATTTAGCGGTTGGTTAATTTCGTGGGCTAAGGTGGTCATCGTCTGCCCCACGACGGCGAGTTTTGCCGTTTGGATCAGCTCGTTTTGCGTAGTTCGTAAGTTTTCCTCTATTGCCTTACGTTCTGCAATCTCTTGTTCTAGCTGGGTTTTCTGTTGATTGATTTGAGCAATACTGCGCTGTAACAGCGTGCCAATTCGCCCTAACTCATCACGACCTTCGACAGGAATATGGGTCGTCAAATCCCCAATACTGATCCGAGCCACTGCTTGGTTTAATGCGGTAAAACGTTTGACCAAACGAGGACGAATAAACAGCATATTGAACAGCAATACCAACAGTAATGCCAACCCTGCGGTAATAATAATAATTGTGCCACTCCACGACATAATGTTCGCTAAACGCTGGTTTAGCGTTTGTAGCTGAAAGTGGCTGCTCCCAAGTTGCAAATCAAGCTGAGAGCGAAAATCAGCCAAAATTCGCTCTTTTTCGGTCGTCGCTTCATTTAAGGCTCTTTTCGCCGTTTGATAATTTTGCAGGACTTCAAGCATTTGGTTATCCGAAAGGCCGATATCTAACAACTCATCGATGGTTTGACGCAGCGTCACTGAACTTGGATATAAATTCAACGCCTCTTCATTGGCAGCTAAATTCGTTTTTAAGTACCCTAAATAACGGGCATAGCCGTTAACATCGATGGGCTCATCAAAAGCATCATCCCCTTGAATATCCTTCAAGCGCCCCGTCAAAATATTGGTGATCTGCTCTTCCAAACGCGCCAGTGTATAAATTAACTGCAACTCTCCTTGCACGTTACGTAGCCGACTTTGTAACCCTTTGGCTTGAAGAGGATCTTGCTCAATTTTGTCCAGTAAAGAGCCTTGTTGTAGGCTAATATCTTGCGATAACGAGTTGAGCTCCGTACTAAAATCGTCATGTAACCAGTTGATCCGAGAAGATAATGTATTAATTTTTTCCCGTGCTAAAAACAGGGCATATAGTGCCTTATCCAAGCGCTGTAAAAGATCCTGACTTTGGGTCAAAATGACAGAGATTTGCTGTTGATCCTGCCCATTCAATTGCTGATTAAAAGCGGCTATTTGCGCTAAATGTGCGGTGATCTGATTGCGTAGTTGTAATCTCGTCGCTGTATTTGGCGCTTTTAAAAATTCGTTCAATTCATTGACTAAGGTATTTAGCTGCCCTTCAATCAAAAATGAAGCCTGCATTTTGGGAAAATAGTCTCCAAGTGCGTAGCGGATCTGCTTATTTTGCTCTTGCCATGCATATAAGCTGACGCAACTGACGATCAGTGTCATCAAAGCGCCCGCGATAAAGGCGCCACGTAAAATAGCCGTAATACTGAAGCGCCCCATCAATTTCACTATCGATGTTTTCATTTAATCGCTTCCAATACACTGATGGCTTGACGTTGCTGTTCCTGAAAGAAATGCTGCCAGCGCATATATTCCTCTTCCGCTTTGCGATTATCTTCAAAACGCGAATAATAAGCAGGATCTTCACTTTCTTTCGCACTGACTGGCATCGCCGTCAGTAGCGCTCGAACCTCTGGTAAAGAGTGCTTTAGCTTAGCTTCCGCCATATACACCGCACGCCAAGCATCTTTCGATTCCGTTAAACGAAACGTGATCGCCGCATCAAACAGTTGTTGAACTAATCGCTGGCGCTGTAATACCAACTGGACATCCAGCGGTTTAGGCGAATCTAATAGCTGGCTTTGCTGCGCTTTTCGAGGGTTGTCATCCTCAAGAGGAGTAACTGGGTATTTCCCTGTGCTGCTGTCTGCAAACACTTTTTGCCCTTGTTCACTGAGTAAAAAATCAATCAGCTTTCGCGCATTCTCTGGCGCTAAACTATGGCGAGTGATCGCAATAAACGTCGGCGATGTGGCTGAATCAGGCAGATAGTGAAACTCGAGTTCAGGGTCAGCTAATAGCACATTCGCGTAGTTATCAATAATCGGTGCTGCCCCACCTAGCCCCACTTTGATTTTATCGGCTACCCCAAAACTGCGTGATGATACAGTGGCTAAATTCCCCGACATTCCCAGTAAAATGCGCCATCCATCTTCCCATCCCCGCTGCTGTAATAACGACTCAATCATTAAATGATAGGTATCAGAACGAGATGGACCGCTTATCAGTAACGAGCCTTGATATTGGCTATTTGTCAGGTCATCCCATGTCTTAGGAATGGGTAATTTGTTTTGCTCCATCCACTTTCGGTTGGTCAAAATGCCATATCCAGAAAATGCCACCGCAGCAACGGAACCTTTTAAAGATTCAGGAATTAAGCGCTGGGAATACTCAGGAATATCCGGCAATGCACTCAACCGATTATGCTGCTGCAAATGGTGCATCAGCATCGGCGAGGAGGTCAGAATTAAATCGACATTTTCCAAAGCATCGGTATCTAACAAGCGCTCTAATGAGGCACTGGTTCGATTAATCGTGCGGATGGGTATTGCATCCTCTCGCGCATTCCAATTCGTGACTATCGCTTGTGTCGCTTCGGGTGAGAATGTTGTCGCTATCACCAACTCATCATTTTTCGCATGGCTAATTCCCACGCTGTTTAGCAAGATAATAAAAAAACAGAGCCGCATTATCAGTGGACGAATTGGTGTTATTAATCTCATAAGCGTAGTCATCCCCTGGGTAGATGTGATTCATATCAAAGAAAGTAACAATAATGTGAGTTTGTCAAAAAGTGCATTTGAGACAAATTTTACCCTTTTCGGATTTATGAGCACACGACAAAACTTACCCGCTTTATTCTCATTGTTACGCGATTAAATCAACCCTTAGTTGCGCGTTTTTTGAAATCCATTCCCGTTAATTTATGAATGGGTCAATTTGACTCGTCACTATACAAAATTGGGTCAATTTTGACCCAAACCCTTCATATTGCGATATTTTTTCAACAAGAACATGATGAGTCTGTCAGAAATAAAACGACAAAAAACATCAGGGAATTTCTTTTTACTCTATTTCACAGGTGAACCTATGCTGTCATTTTTAACGCCAGCCACGGCAAAAAAACAAATTGCACCAGAAAAAGTTCCTGCCGCCTATAAACGCTATCGCGTTCAAGCACTACTCAGCGTGTTCTTAGGTTATTTGGCTTACTATATTGTCCGTAACAACTTCACGCTCTCTACCCCGTATTTGAAAGAAAACTTAGATTTAAGTACCACCCAAATTGGTCTACTAACTAGCTGTATGCTCATTGCTTACGGGATCAGTAAAGGCGTGATGAGTAGCCTTGCCGATAAAGCCAGCCCAAAAGCATTTATGGCATTTGGTTTGATCCTTTGCGCCATTGTCAACTTCGGAATGGGGTTTAGTAACGCATTCTGGTTATTCGTTGGTTTTGTAGTGCTTAATGGTATGTTCCAAGGCATGGGTGTGGGTCCGTCATTTATCACCATTGCAAACTGGTTCCCACGTCATGAACGTGGCCGTATCGGTGCATTCTGGAATATTTCTCATAACGTGGGTGGTGGTATTGTTGCCCCAATCGTCGGTGCTGCTTTCGCCGTATTAGGCACTGAGCACTGGCAAAGTGCGAGTTACATGGTTCCCGCTTGTATTGCGATTTTATTTGCAGGAATTGTGTTGGTATTAGGTAAAGGTTCCCCAAAACAAGAGGGTTTACCTGCGCTTGACCAAATGATGCCAGAAGAAAAAGTGATCCTGACTTCAGCGCAAAAAGAACAATCACCGGAGAATATGAGCGCCTTCCAAATTTTCTGTACCTATGTACTGAAAAACAAAAATGCGTGGTATATCTCTTTCGTTGACGTCTTTGTGTATATGGTACGTTTCGGCGTGATCAGCTGGCTACCAATCTACCTGCTGACAGAGAAAAACTTCTCTAAAGATCAGATGAGCGTTGCATTTTTATTCTTCGAATGGGCAGCGATTCCATCCACTTTATTAGCTGGTTGGTTAACGGACAAACTATTTAAAGGTCGTAGAATGCCGTTAGCTATTGTTTGTATGACACTGATTTTCTTCTGCCTCATCGGTTACTGGCAGAGCCAATCATTAGCTGTCGTCACCTTCTTTGCAGCAGTAGTTGGTTGCTTAATCTATGTGCCTCAGTTCTTAGCATCAGTACAAACAATGGAAATCGTGCCAAGCTTCGCAGTTGGTTCAGCCGTCGGCCTACGTGGTTTTATGAGCTATATCCTTGGCGCAACATTAGGTACTAGCTTATTTGGTTTCGTGGTTGACCGTATGGGTTGGCATGCAGGTTTCTATCTGCTCTTAGGGGGGATTGTTTGCTGCATTATCTTCTGTGTGCTGTCCCACTTAGGCGCATTGGAACTTGAGCGTAACCGTCAATCGGTAATAGCAAAAGGTCAGTTAGCTAACGCTTAATCTCGCTAAGAAAATTCAACTAAAAATATGACTGAGTTCAATTTCTCACTGAACTCAGTTTTCTTTATGTATTAATACATTGCTTCGATTTCTGTCGGGGATAAGCCTGTAATTTGACTAATAACATCAATGTTTAAACCTAAACTTAAGCTGGTCAAAACTTGGGCATAAGTGCGTTGTTTGGCCTTCTCCTGCTCTTCTTGTCGAGCTTCTTCTCGCCCTTCATTTCTTAATCGATCAGCAATTGTCATAACGGTCTCCTGATATCCTTCTGTTTTCTCTATTAATGTTTTGACTATCTTCTTGTATGTCGGCGTATCCATCACACTAAACAGATAGTTGATGATTAAAATAACGTCGTCGCGATGGTTTTCGTTCTCATGGATCACCTGCGCTAAGCGTTTTGACAGCACCATAAGGTCATCTTTCAGGGATGAGTGTTTGAGAACTAACTCCAACGCCGCAACTTTTCGGTGATTCACAAGTTCATCATCACTTGCCACTGTTACATCCACTAACGGCAGTGGATTACAATACAAATCATGCGCTAAATCAGACCACTCAAAGCAATCTGTCCATGATTGGGAATAAGGATAAGGGGATTGATTTCCATGATAAAACAAGATGGGAACCACCAGCGGCAAGGTTTTATGTCCTTGTTGTAAGTGTTGATTCATCGCGCAAAATGCAT